>NZ_JAWLCI010000006.1:0-122345 GCF_041687215.1 Mariniphaga sp. | reverse complement strand
GGCTCCAGAAATGAATGTTAAAGCAATCGCTATATCTCCTCTCTGCTCAGATGCTAATACTAATCCTATAATTCCGCCAAAAAGTGAAATGAAGGAAAAAACCAATCTATTCACAGGGTCATCAACCAGAAAGCTTATTCCTGTCACTTCCCTTAAATCAACACATTGTTCACCATGATAGTAAGTAATTTTACCACTAGGATTTCGACGAAACAGCTTACCTTTTTGATAAATTCTTTTGTTGGAACAAATCACAATTGATTTACTGAAACTTTTTTGAGCGAAGAGTGAACTTAAAAAACCACTACCTAAAGTGTCGATTAAAATTTCTGAGTCGCTATGGAATATTTTATGTTTTGTAATTATACTTTTTTGGTCTTCTGTTGAGGTCTCACCAACTTCATTGGCTATTTCGACAGATGCTGTGACACTCGTTTGAGAAGCACCACAATACTTACAAAAGGTTGAATTTTCATTTAATTGAGAGCCACATTTTTTACAATACATTTCATTTGGTATTAGTTAGATAATATTTAATCCTTTTTTTCTTCATGTTTAGAGCTAACTACAAAATTTGAATTTTCCCATACATATTTTGTAATAACTTGACGACTAGGGCAACAATGAGGGTCATCTTCTAACCACTTATAATGTATAATTGACATTTCATTCTCATTGATAATCGGCGCTTGTGAGCAACTAGTTTCAAATATTTTAATTATCTGATTTTGCTGAATACGTACAACCAATACATAGCCCCATCCTGAATTTCCTCCTCCCCATGCACCATAGAAATACAAAGTATATTCATTAGAAAGGCCTGAAAAGTTTGTTTTAATTATATTCTCTAAATCAGCATAAGCAGGTAAATCTGATTCAAATTTACCATTATTGAAAACATAAGATTGCCCATCAAATTGATAAGTTTTATTAAAAAAAAAGTCTTTAACTGATTTGCTAATGTTCTTCTCGCTTTCAATTATTTGATTGGGAGTATCTTTTTTTGCATCAGTTTTATCTATTGTAGCTGTTTCTGTCTGTGAGTTGTTAATATTATTTGAATATGTCGATTTTCTTTTTTCTGAATTTGAAACAGTCAAAACGATAATTATAATCACTGTAAGAACTCCAAGAATAATTATTAATGTATGATTATTTTTAGAAGTCTGTCCTAGTTTAACATCTGCATTAGAAATTTCTCGTTGAGCCGTATTTTGATTCTGCACTGAACCGCAATGAATACAGAATTTTGAATCATCGTCTATTTGTTTATTGCATTTTATACAAATCATTAAGATTGATTTTAATTGTTATTATTTTAAAATTTACAATGAACGCCAACTATGTAGTCTGTAATCCAATACTATACAATATTTCTGCCAGGAAGAAATAGTATCATCCTTCGGTATTTTATAATTTAATCCTACCTTTATCGGTTTTTGAAAAATGAAATAAAGGATGGCAGGAATTTGCTGGTGGTTTATCTGTTCGGATTTCAACATAGGTTTTTGGTCGTTTATTGATTTTTAAAATTTTACGGGAGCTAAATTAGGCAAAGTCGCCAAAAGAACCAAAAGAAAGCACATAGAAATATGAAAGTTTTAGAAGGCTACGTAAAATCGCAGGCTGGCACGATCTAATCCAGGCTTACCGCTCCTATTTTTCCCAGACCAGAGGTATCTTATATTTCCTGAACTGAGAATCCTTTGTAACAATTGACAGATTCTCATGAATGGCCTGGGCTATTATTATTCGGTCGAATGGGTCTTGATGATGGAAATCCAATTTCGCATTCTCAAGAATTTGTTTCACGGTTATTGGCAATACCTCAAATCCCGTTTCTTCAATAATTCGGAATATTTTTTCCAAATCAGAATTCAAATCTAATCTCCCAAGCGACTGTTTTATTGCTATCTCCCAATAAGTAGCAATACTCACATAACATTTATTATCAACATCCTCGATAATTCGTTTTGTATTTGTGGGTAATTTTTTGTCTTCAGTAATAAACCAGATTACAGTATGGGTGTCAATTAATAGCTCCATTACATATATTCTTTGAATCCTTCGATGGGGTCATCAAAATTGCTTTTCATTTTTATAAGTCCCTTTGCTTTGCCCGGAACTCTTTTTTTCATTTTGCCTGGCTTCTTAAAATTCTTTTCTTTGAGAAAATCAATAAAGTCTGAGACCTCCGCTTTTAAACTCAGCGGCAAACCGGACAATTTGGTATAGAGTTGAATATCTGTCATAACCAATAATAATAATGATTTAGTCCAAAGATATTAAAAATTCAAAAAGAATGTTCATTAATATTCCGGTGCGCTGCACCTTATTTTCAAATGTCAATTTCTGTACTACAAATATTTGGGTGCTCTGCACCAATCTTTTTCCTGAATGATAGTGCTTCAATCATTCGCAGTAAAAGCGGTAGAGCCGCGATAATATTTGTAGTATTATGATTTCATGGTGAGGAAGAAAGGTGCAGCGCACCAAAATATTTAAATTATGCTGTTAACACGAAATTTGTCGAAATTCCTCCGTTAACCATTTTAAACAAATTCTCTGGCATCCTCCCGCTTTCCGTATAAAATCTCTATTTTTGTGGCTTCGTAAAACGGCAAAGCATTTTTAAACATGAAGATATCGTACAACTGGTTAAAAGATTACATCAATCTGGATGAATCGCCCGAAGAGGTGGCAAAAATTTTAACGCAAACCGGTCTGGAAGTGGCCGGCGTGGAAGAGGTGGAAACCGTAAAAGGCGGCATGGAAGGACTGGTGCTGGGTAAAGTAATTACCTGCGAAAAACACCCCAACTCCGACCACCTGAGTAAAACCACCGTTGATATTGGCGCCGGAGAGCTGCTGCACATCGTGTGCGGTGCGCCCAACGTGGCTGCCGGACAAAAGGTTGTAGTGGCTCCTGTTGGCACCACGCTCTACATGGGCGACCAGGAACTCACGCTGAAACGGGTAAAAATCCGCGGCGAAGTGTCCGAAGGCATGATTTGCGCCGAAGACGAAATCGGCATCGGCACCGACCACGAAGGCATCATTGTATTGCCAGATTCGGTGGAAATAGGTTCGTCTGCAAAAGAATATTTCAATGTCAAATCCGACTGGGTAATTGAAATCGACCTTACACCCAACCGCATCGACGGCGGTTCGCACATTGGCGTAGCCCGCGATTTGGCCGCTTTTCTGAATAAAACAAAACCCACAAAATACCAGCGCATTCCGGTTGACCATTTCAAAACGGACAACCACATCCTGGAAATTCCTGTGGAAATAAAAAACCCGGAAGCGTGCCCACGCTACTCCGGAGTTACCATTTCGGGCGTAACCGTGAAGGAGTCGCCCGGCTGGCTGAAAAACCGGCTGAAAGCCATCGGCCACACGCCCATCAACAACGTGGTGGACATTACCAACTACGTGCTTTTTGAAACCGGCCAGCCGCTACACGCATTCGATGCCGCCGAAATTACCGGCGGAAAAGTGGTGGTGCAAACGCTGCCTGCCGGAACAAAGTTCACTACGCTTGACGAAGTGGAACGCGAACTGCACGAAGACGACCTGATGATTTGCAACACCGAAACACCCATGTGCATTGGAGGTGTATTTGGCGGCATCCAATCGGGTGTGAAGGAAAATACCCAAAACGTATTCCTGGAAAGCGCCTGGTTCGACCCGGTTTTCATCCGCAAAACGGCCCGCCGCCACGGACTGAATACCGACGCCTCTTTCCGCTTCGAACGCGGTACCGACCCCAACGGCGTGATTTATGCACTAAAACGGGCGGCCTTGCTCATCAAGGAAATCGCCGGCGGAACCATCTCTTCGGAAATTGTTGATGTCTATCCGCGACCGGCAGAACACTTTAAAGTTCAGGTGAGTTACAAAAACATCACCCGGCTGGTGGGAAAAGATTTGGGAGCCGAAACCATCAAAAATATCCTTGCCTCGCTGGAAATTGAGATGGAGAACGAAACCGAAACCGGTTTGTTGCTGCGGGTGCCGCCCTACCGCGTAGATGTAACGCGCGAAGCCGATGTGATTGAGGAAATCATGCGCATTTACGGCTACAACAACGTGGAAATTCCGTCGCTGGTAAAAGCCTCGCTGCAGTATGCCCAGCAACCCGACCCCGACCAGGTGCGCAATCTGGTGGCCGAAATGCTTACGGCACAGGGATTCAACGAAATATGGTCGAACTCGCTCACCAAAGCCGGCTATTACGAAGGGCTGGAACAATACAAAGCCGAACAGACCGTGAACCTGCTGAACCCGCTCAGCGCCGACCTGAAAGGTATGCGCCAGACCTTGCTTTTCGGCGGACTGGAATGTGTGGCTTACAACGCCAACCGCCAGAACAAAGATTTGAAGCTGTACGAATTCGGCAACTGCTACTTTTTCAGGGGAACCGAACTAAAAGAAAATCCGTTAAAAAATTACCGCGAGGAAGAACACCTCGGATTGTTTATCTCCGGCGCCAAAACAGCCGAAAGCTGGACCGGCGAACAACAACCCACTTCTTTTTTCCAGTTGAAATCCGTTGCAGAAAACATCCTGAAACGAATGGGGTTCGTGCTCAGCATGTTGAAAGTTTCGGAAACTCAGAACGAACTGTTTTCCGAAGGTTTGACTTACGTGGAAAACAACAAAACGGTGCTGGAACTGGGCATTGTGGCCAAAATATTTCTGAAAAAATTCGAGGTGGAACAACCGGTCTATTATGCCGATTTCAACTGGGAAGCGGTGATGATGCGACGGGGAAAACACAAGGTGGAATTTCAGGAATTGCCCAAATTCCCTGCCGTGCGCCGCGATTTGGCCCTGCTCATCGACAAGCAGGTGAAGTTTCAGCAGATTGAGGAACTGGCCCAAAAAACCGAACGCAAAATTTTACGCGAAGTGGAACTGTTCGATGTGTATGAAGGCCAGGGCATTCCCGAAGGTAAAAAGTCGTACGCCGTAAGTTTCATTCTGCGCGACGATTTGCGCACGCTCAACGACAAACAGATTGACAAAACCATGCAAAAGCTGGTGGCAACATTCGAACGCGAGCTGGGCGCCGAATTGCGGAAGTAGTGTTTTCTTTTTAACTTTACGGAAAAGAAAAAAGATGGAACGGGAAACAATCATAGATGAGACAGTTAAAAAACTCAATCGGCTGCCGCTGGACAAACTCCGGCAGGTTGAGGACTTTGTTGATTTTGTTATCAGCCGGATTGATGACAAACTGCTTGTTGAAGGCATTCAAAAACTGACTTCTGATTCAAAAACTTTTGAATACCTGAAACATGAGGAAGATTTGTATTCGGTGAATGATTTAAAAGAAAAGTACCGGTGAGAAAAGGTGACATCATTCTGGTTCCGTTTCCTTTTACCGACCTTTCGGGAAATAAATACCGTCCGGCATTGGTTCTCATCGAATCAGATTTTGAGGTAACCGTTTGTTTCATCACAACTCAAATTAGGTGGAAAGAAATCTATGACGTTGTGGTTCCGCCAACCGGTGACAATGGGTTGAAAAAGGAATCGTTAATCCGGTTGTCCAAATTTGCCACCATAGACAAAGACCTGGTTTGGGGCCGGATTGGAACTCTTGAGGACAAACACATTCGTCAAATCAATATAAATCTGGCAGAAATTCTTCAATTGAATAAATAATCATTGGTAGCTAAAAACGAATGTCCAATCAAACAAAAGGAGTCATTTACGCGGCAGTTACCGCCTTTTTCTGGGGTTTTCTGGCTATTGCCCTGAAGGTGGCTGTGCGCGAAGTGGACCCGAAAACCATCGTTTGGTTCCGGTTTTTTGTGGCATTTACCATTTTGCTGGGCTGGCAATTATACCGAAATCCGCGGTCATTGAAAATTCTGGTAAAACCGCCGGTGCTGCTTGTTATTGCTGCACTGGCACTTTCGTGGAATTATCTGGGTTTTATGCTGGGCATTCAATATACCACGCCCAGCAATGCACAACTTTTTATCCAGTTTGGCCCCATGATGCTGGCACTCTCGGGGTTTGTCATTTTTAAGGAAAAACTTTCCAGGCTGCAGATGATTGGATTTTTTGTTGCCCTTTCCGGTTTTGCCTTTTTTTACAACGACCAGCTCCGGGCATTTTTCGAAGGAAAAGAACAATATAATCTGGGGGTATTGTTCACATTAAGCGGCGCCCTGGCTTGGACGGTTTACGCCGTGATGCAGAAAAAACTGGTAGTAAAATATTCTGCACCCATGCTCAACCTGTTTCTGTTTGGCCTCCCCACCCTCATTTACCTGCCGGTAATCAATTTGGCACCTGTTTTTCAACTGCACTGGACCTGGTGGCTGCTGCTGATTTTTCTTGGATTGAATACGCTAATCGCCTACAGTAGCCTGGCTCAGGCCCTGCGTTTTATCGAAGCCAGCAAAGTGAGTGTCATTATTTTCCTGAACCCAATCATTACCTTTATTACGATGGGAATTTTGACTTACCTGAGCGTGGACTGGATTGCACACGAACGATTTTCACCCTTTACCATTTTTGGCGCCTCGCTGGTTATTTCGGGCGCGTTTCTGGTGGTAAAAAAGTCGAAAAAACCCAGGGCTAATGCTCCAGGGGCTTCTCAGGAATAACAATCCAGGCGATGATGTATATCAGCAGTCCGGGAAAACCGGCAGATAAAATGGAAACCAGGGCATAAACCAGACGTACCACAGTTTTATCGGCATAAATGTATTCTGAAAATCCGGCTAACACACCACCCAGAATCCGGTCGCGCGAGCGGTAAAGTTTTTTAGGCTGACTTGTGGTTTCCATAACTTATTCTTCTTCGTCGCTGTCCAAAAATTCTTCGTTTTCAAACTCTTTTTCCAGAAACTCTTCGGCTTCGTTAATTAATTGGGCAATCAAATCTTCATCGCCCGGCTCACCGTCAATCCAATGGATTTGCTGGTTGTTTTCAAAGTCGTCGATGTCGGCTTCAATAATAAAACGCGGTGTTTCGGTGTGCACCACAAAAATGGTTTCGGGTGTTTCCAAAGAATTGTCGGCTAAAAGAAATCTGGGTAACATGATACTTACTTTTAAAAATTATGTTGCTAATTTATGAAATAGATTGCTATTTTTAGCCGGAATTAAAAAAAATGAACCTGAAATGAACGAATTGAACAATTTCTTATCACTAATCGATAACCAAATTGGCGGATCACAATGGTTCGTTTTTTTATTGCTTGGCACCGGCCTGTTTTTTACCATTTATCTGAAATTTCCACAGTTCCGCTATCTGCGGCATTCCATTCGTATTGTTCGCGGAAAATTCGACAAAAAAGGTGACGAGGGTGATACTTCTCATTTTCAGGCTTTAACCACTGCCCTTTCGGGAACAGTTGGTACCGGGAATATTGCAGGGGTTGCACTGGCCATTCACCTGGGCGGACCGGCTGCACTTTTCTGGATGCTGGTAACTGCGGCAGTGGGTATGACCACCAAATTCGTGGAGGTTACCTTATCGCACAAATACCGGGAAAAAGCTTCCGACGGTTCCATTGCCGGCGGCCCCATGTACTATATGCGCAGCAGATTAAACATTCACCTGAAAAATAGAAAGGTTATAAAAACCGGCGCAGTGATGGGGGCGTTGTTTGCAGTCGCAACTATTTTTTCTTCATTCGGCACCGGGAACCTTCCCCAGATAAACAGTATTTCCAATTCGCTGTACGAAACATTCGGGCTGAACCATGTGCTTACCGGGGCAGTTTTATCGGTGTTGCTGGCACTTGTAATACTTGGCGGAATCAAGCGAATTGCCAAGGTTACTTCGCGTTTGGTTCCTATTATGGCCCTGATTTACTTTACAGGCGCCATGCTGGTTATTGGCTTCAATTTCCAAAACATAATTCCGTCTATTGTGGCAATTGTTGGCGATGTATTTACCGGAACGGCTGCTGTTGGAGGATTTCTGGGCGGAAGCATTGCTTTTGCCTTTAATCGGGGCGTAAACCGCGGACTCTTTTCAAACGAAGCAGGCCAGGGTTCTGCGCCTATTGCACACGCGGCTGCACGCGCCCACGAACCGGTTTCAGAAGGTTTGGTTGCGCTGCTTGAACCATTTATCGACACCATTATAATTTGTTCGCTCACCGGTTTGGTGTTGCTTTCATCCGGCGTTTGGAACGAAAAACTGCCCAACCGTTTCCAGGAAACCGATTTGATGGTGTTGCAGAATGAATATGATGAATCCAATCCTGCCGACAAGGAAAAGTTGTTCGAATTTCTGGCCGGAGAAGCCAGTCTGACGCTCCTTACAGGAAGTCTCGAAGTTTCAGAAGGTGTCATTCAGAATCAGCCAACCATTTTGCACGCCCGCTCGGTTGCCGAAGATGTTATGGTTTGGGCCAACAACGAGCCGTTTACCGGAACCATTGCGTTTAATTCGGGAAAACTGGTCAGCCAGGCGGGAGTTTACCTCACGGGTAATTCACTTTTACACAGTGCGCCGCTTACCACAGTTGCGTTCACCCGAAGCTGGCTGGGCGATTACGGCAAGTACATTGTGGCTATCGGTTTGCTGCTGTTTGCCTTTTCTACTGCCATTAGCTGGTCGTATTACGGCGACCGCGCTGTGACTTACCTGTTTGGAATTAAAGGCATTATTTATTACCGCATTTTATATGTACTCGGGTTTTTCCTGGCTTCGTTTACCGACACTACCATCGTTTGGACCTTATCTGGCATTACCATTGCCCTGATGACTATTCCAAACCTTATCGGCATTCTTTCACTGGCCAAAGAGATGAAAAACGAAGTGCAACTTTTCTGGAAAGAGTGGTACGAACATTTTCCGGGGAAGGACACACCGAAAATCTGACACTCATTAACTTCCAGTAGAATGAAAAAATCAATCAGTATTGCTTTTCTTTTCTGGTTGTTGCCACAACTGGTTTTTAGCCAAATTGGCTACTTCAAAACCGACACAAGCATGAACGCAGGAGTAACGATAAAAGACGGAGGTCAGGTAATAAACTCCAGATACATGCAATTAATTAAAGGTGATGAGATTATTAAAATGTATCCTGATAAAATTACAGAATACGGTTTTATCAAAACATATGTCCCGTTTTTCCGAAAAATATCATGGTTAAATTCAGATCGTGTATTTGTCTCCAAAAGAATTTTTGTTGGAGATACCTCAAAAATGGTATTTCTTGAACAACTGGTACAAGGTAAAACCAATCTTTATTTTTATGCGGATGAGCATATTCAGACTTTTTTCGCTGAAAAAGAGAATACCGGCACAGTGCAAATACCCAAAGGACAAAAAGGTAGTACAGACTATTTCAGAAATAAACTGGAAACTTATACAGTCGATTGCGATGCTGTAAAGGATGCTGCCAAACTGGTCAGGTACAATAAACACTCCTTGTCCCTGTTTGTAAAAAGATACAATAACTGTGTCAGGAAGCCTTTTCCACATGTTAAATTCGGTTTTTTGGCGGGTTATGAATTTTCAAAATTTTTATCTCCTTCCAATCCTGCAATCTATTATTTAAATCTGTTAGACTATTCCCCGGAAGGTTCATTCATGTATGGTATTTTTTTAGATTTGCCATTAAGGATAACTGATTTTTCTTTACATGCTGAACTATCTCATTCCACTCATGGTTATTTGCATAATGAGCACATTGATGAAAAAGAAGTGGACCTTGTTATTAACACGAGTTCCCTGAAAATGCCTCTTCTCTTTCGCTACACATATCCGTCTGTTAAAATAAGGCCTTTTATAAACTTTGGCGGCATTGTAAATTACAATCTAAAAAACAATACAATTTATTTAGAAACGAAAATCCATGAAAGTGTGATTGAATATGATATCAACCAAAATGCTCCCCGACCTGAAAACTGGCAGACAGGTTTTGCATTCGGAGGGGGATTGGAATATGATTTAAATTACCGAAAATCGCTTTCTTTCGAAGTCCGCCATAACAGACTTTCAGGTGATGAAAGATCATTACAACTTTCGGACTGGCAGTTCATAACAGGTTTCAATTTTTAGCATGAAACGAGCATGTAAAATATTTACGCCCAAGAGAATAATTAAAATACATGCGAGTTCCATACTATACCTTAGAAAACAAACAATTTTAATAGTATGAAAAGGGCAACTTCATATATCGTTCTCTTTTTAATTCTGGTTTTTACCGGATGTGAACAGGAAGCAGAAATTCAATCCAAAGAATTTCCGGTTGTCATTTCGAAACCTGTAAAAAATACTGATCCTACCGGAGTAACACTGATTGCTGACATACTGGATAAAGGCAAAGAAACCATAACAGATTATGGTTTTAAATGGGGAAATTCCAGAGCCCAGTTTACTTATTCTGTTAAAAACGTAAAAAACACAGATGATTTTTCATTACGCGTATCATCCGATCTGAAAAATAACGAAGTTTACATTTACAGAGCCTATATTCAAACTCCTGAATTTCTGATTCTGGGAAATGATGTTGAATTTTTGAGCGAAGGATCAAAAACACCGGTTATAGAAAATTTTTCACCGACAGAGGGGTTTGATGGCACCACCGTGACTGCAACTGGTTCGTATTTTAGCCTCAATCCTTCCCGAAATAAAGTTAAAATTAACGAAAAGCAAGCCGAAATACTTTACCAGGGCAATGATACCATTGTGTTTAAAATTCCTGAATCTGAATTTATTGGGGAGGCACAAATAAAAATTATTGCCGGTGAAGATTCGGTTATAAGCCATGATAAATTTACAGTAAAAGGACCGGAAATAACCGACATTTCGTCACTTAAAGGCTACTCGGGTGAGTACATAACCATTTCAGGAAAAAATTTCACCAAAAACGGAAAAACAACAGAAATTTATTTTGAAACGGAAAAGGCATTTTTAACAACTGTAAGTGACTCTGAAATAACGGCAGTAGTTCCTTCCCAGCCCTATTTTTCACTGTTTGAAGAATATCCGGCAATTATTAAAATTGTGAATGGTCTGAAATCCGCTGAATATGATGAAGGCTACACAATTTTACCTGCTTGGGATAAAAAAACAAGCATAGCATACCCAATACAAAATGAAGAGGTTTTTACCTGGAACAACAATGCTTATGTGCTTGAACAATTCAGAGACGTCATCCATATTTACGACCCGCAAAGTGATAAGTGGAGGGAGGAAACGACTGCTTCGCATCCTGCAGGCAGATACGAAAACAGTTTGCACATTGTATTAAACGATACACTTTATCTGGTTGGAGGACATTGGGATTTCAATTTACAAAAACAACTATGGTCGTTCAATATAAAAAACAGGCAATGGCATAAAAAGCAGGATTTACCTTTTGAATTCTCCAATGCTACATACTTCAAATTCAGAGATGCTGTACATATAATTACCGGCAACGGAGAACATTGGAAATGCAATTTCCCGGAAGAAAAATATGAAAAACTGAATAATTTTCCTGAAACTTTCACAAATTCGTTCGGATATTCTTTTTTAAGTGAAAACAAGGTGTTTATGGTTACCTACGGAAAAACATTTCAATACGACGACACAAATGATACGTGGATTGAAAAAGCAGAAAATAGTTTCAGCAAAAATTACTACAGTGCTCATTCTTTTGGCTTCAACTATAAAGATAACGGATATGTTTGCGACTTGAATTATGAAGAAAAAATTTACCGGTATGATATAGATAACGACAGATGGATTCCGGTTTCATTAATACCGTTACCACTACCCCATCACCTCCTTGTTTCTGTTTTTTCCCTTGAAGACCGACTTTATTTTATCGATCTGAATGCATACAACAGTCAAATGTATTCCTATAAAACAGACTAAACTACCGGCATTAATCCTTTAAAGTAATGATATTAACTGTTTTTCCAGGAAGATTTATCAGAAAGACGTGGTATGATCACTTTTCTGGAAAAAATTCGCCTAAAATCTGATTTCCGGCAGGGTAAGCAACCCGTTCAAAATGGAGTGGTATTATTTACCAAAACAGAATTTTCCGGAGTATTTCTACGTTTGAAACCTAAATCGACTTAACTGAGAAATTCCTTTCAGGATTCTTTGCAAATTCAGGACGATACCTTTAAGAAAAACCTTCTCTGATAAATCTTCTCCCACAAAAGTTACTACAGAAATTCATTCCTAAGCCTGAAATCAAATCATAATTCATTGATTTTGTATAAAGTACAGTACTTATATACAAAGTATAAGCACACAAAAAATATTATATCAAAAACAACAAAAACCCCTTACTCCACAAATAACTCTGTATCAATTGGATAAATTCTCTATTGTTTTTTAGAAAGAATGCTTAAAAAAAACTTGTATATGAAATGTTTATACAACGATTCAATTCAAAGTACCTAAATTTAAAGAAATGTCCTTTGTCAAAATGATTAAATCAATTCAAAACATATATCAGATGAAACAATTTATTTTATTTCAAATTTTTCTGTGCTTTTCTGTTTCCCTGTTTGCGCAGGCCGAAAGGGTGGCGGTAGTGGAAAAGGAAGACGGATGGAGGCTTCAGGTGGACGGAGAGCCATTTATGGTAAATGGCATGAACTGGGATTATTTCCCCATCGGCACCAATTTTTCCTACAGTTTGTGGAATCAATCCGACGATTTCATTAAAAAAGCACTCGACGACGAAATGTCAATGCTGAAAAACATGAATGTAAACGCCATTCGTGTTTACACGGGCATTCAGCCCAAATGGATAACGTATATTTACGAAACGTATGGCATTTACACCATGCTCAATCACTCTTTCGGGCGTTACGGACTTACGCTCGATGGAGCCTGGGTGCCCAATACGGAGTATTCTGACCCCCGCACAAAAGAACTTCTTCTGAAGGAGGTAAAAGAACTGGCCGGAGAGTATCAAAACACTCCGGGACTGCTCTTATACCTGTTGGGCAACGAAAACAACTACGGACTTTTCTGGGGTGGTGCCGAAACCGAGGATATTCCTATGGAAGACAGGGAATCGACACAGCGAGCCAGGTACATGTACCAATTATTCAACGAGGCCGCAATTGAAATGAAATCCATTGACCCGAATCATCCTGTATCCATTTGTAACGGCGATTTACTGTTTCTCGATATTATTGCCGAAGAATGTGAGGATGTGGACATTTTAGGCATAAATGTTTACCGCGGAATTTCATTTACCGACCTGTTCGACAGGGTTAAAAATGAATACGGAAAACCGACATTACTTACCGAATTTGGCGCTGATGCCTTTAATGCCATTACCATGGAGGAGGCCCAGCAGGAACAGGCCATATACGATGTGGACAACTGGAAAGAAATTTACGAAAATGCGGCAGGAATCGGGAAAGCAGGCAATTCACTGGGCGGTTTTACTTTTCAGTTCAGCGATGGCTGGTGGAAATTTGGCCAAACCAGAAATCTGGATGTTCACGATGCCAATGCTTCATGGGTAAATGGCGGATATCAATATGATTACGAAGAAGGCGAAAACAATATGAATGAAGAGTGGTTTGGGATATGCGCCAAAGGTCCTACCGACTCAAAAGGATTTTACCAGTTGTTTCCGAGGGCGGCGTATTATGCATTAAAAGAAGCCCACCAATTGAATCCTTATGCGGGAGGAACCACCTTGCAAACCATTGAGCAGCACTTCAGCAACATTATGGTTATGGAGTCGGTTTTTAAAGCGAGAGGCGACAAAGCTGCCATGGAAGGTGAAAAACTGAAAAAAATCAGTCTGAGCCGGTTTAGCGCACAATACACTACATTTAATACAGGCGGTAGCTTAATTTCTACCCCGGAGGAAGCCGACCCGGGCAGCAATACATTCCCGAACAAACTTGGATTTGACCAGATGCAGTCGTTCTATTTTGGTTTTGAGGCCAATCCTGCACCCAATTTCAGGGCCAACGCAGAAATAAATGTATTGGGAAATGTGGCGCAGAATCCAATAGATCAAATCTTTTATGAAAACAGAGGCCGGCCGGTTGAAGTAACCAGCGATGACGGCAACCTGAATATTGAATCGATAAACAGGGTTCAGGTTTACCGGGCAAGTTACGAGTGGAACCATAGATATTTTACTCTCGATGGTTTTTACCGCACAGGCCATTACCACTGGGGTTACGAAGGCGACTTTTTTGGTCTTTATCCTGAAGCCAACTACGGGCCCAATATCGATATTTATAACGGTGTGGCGCCGTCAGGTTTTGAGATGGAGGGAAAGAGAATTTTCAGTGATTTTAAACTGGCTTTTGGTCCGCAACTCTGGTGGGGTGCCAATCCGGCCCTGTTACTGAAATACAGCAAAAGCCTGGCAAAATTTAACTTCACCGGAATTTTTCATGAAGACCTTGCACAACTTGGTCTAACTGAAAGTTCGTTTGCCATTCCGCAACCAAAAACCCGGCGGCTTACGTTGTATCTGAACAGGGAGTTTGGCAAGTTCGGTGTTGATTTGGGCGGAATTTGGGCCGGACAACCACTACAAGGAAGGGAGTTTCAGGTGGTTCGTGGCGAAGAAGGAAATTACACCGTATATCAGGATGAAATAAAATCGCAGGACAATTTCGGGGGAAAAATTAAATTCACATACGAAGGCGGCAGGTTTAACTGGTATGCACAATCGGCTGCCATGGGACTTGTAGCGCAGGGTGGCGCCGAACAGACCATTACTTTCACCGGATGGAAACTGAAAGACAGCGGCAGCGGCAACCAGTACAATTTTCTTACAGGGTTTACTTATTTAATTGGAGATTTGCAGATTGCGCCGAACTTTTTGTGGCAAAAGCCGCTTGAAGGCCCAATTCCTGCAGAAGTTCCTGCTCCCGGAAGACCAAGAAATATTCTCGATGATCCATTTGTGGTTCGGGGAAACAGGGAACAGGTTGCAGGAGAAATCCTATTCACTTTCGACCCTACGCCCGGTACCTGGATGTACAACTGGGACAGCGACCGGTCTGAAGATTCAGAATTTGCCTTTAACTTAGGTTTAGTTTACCGCCATCTGCCCACCACGCAGGATGCCGCTGTGGGAATTTTGCCAGATGGCCGCACCATTTTTGCTTTCCCGGGCGCAGCACCCGCACAGGATTTATGGGAGGTTCACTCTAAAATAATTTCGAAAGTGAATCACGATTTTGGTTTTATCGCCAGTTTATATGCCGGCGATGCCCAGGCCAACGGTAGTGATGATAGGCTCATCCGGCGTTACGGAATGGATTTACGCATGATTTACAAAGAGTTGAAGCTCATCTCTTTCGCCCGGATAAACGATTGGGGACCTTACGATTATCACCGGGACTACAACCTCACGTTCCCGCTCCAGTTGATGGCCGATCTTTCAACCTCACTGCGCAAACCCGACTGGTTCGACCTTCCGGATACCAATATTGGCATCCGGGCAACTTACCGTACGCTGGACAAATATTCCCCGCGCTACTCACCCACCCAAAAATTGGATGAGAGTGGAGCTTTGGTTCCCGACCCGGATGCTATCGGATTTGAAAACGGCAACGAATGGGAAATCAGAACTTATGTGCGCATAAACATTGGTAAATAAAAAAACTCACTAAGATGAATACAAATATTCTGGTCATATTAAAAAAAATTATTCCTGTTAGTATCGTGCTGATACTTTTAATGGGGTGCGAACGCGAACTTGAGAATTTACAACCAGTTACCTTTCCCGATAATCCGGAAGTCTTTATTGACGGTTTCAGTTCAGGTCTGAATTATTCAGCTTTTGGAGGTTCAGTTCCAACGGCTTTCGATGTGGACAACGATGTAACGTACAACAATTCCAAAGCTTCCATGCGGTTTGATGTTCCCAATGCAGGAGACCCGGAAGGAGCTTATGCCGGAGGTGTTTTTTCCACCGAAGTTGGCAGAGACTTATCGAGTTACAATGCCTTAACATTCTGGGCCAAAGCCTCCCAATCGGCAAACCTTGACCTGGTTGGTTTGGGGAACGACCTTGGCGCCTCAAAATACCAGGTCACCATTTCAGGCCTGAGTGTGAGTACCAGTTGGAAAAAATTCATCATTCCGCTTCCCGATCCATCCAAACTAAAATCCGAACGAGGAATGTTTTTCTATTCTGTTGGGCCGGCTGAGGAAAAAGGTTACTCTTTCTGGATTGATGAATTGAAATTCGAAAACCTGGGGACCATTGCCCATCCCCAATTTGGAATTCTCAACGGTGAAGACCAAACCGAAACTTCTTTCATTGGAGTTGCAAAAACAATTGGAGGACTGACTTCTATTTACAATATGCCTTCGGGTGTAAACCAGGAAATTAATATTTCGCCTGCCTATTTTCAATTTGAGTCATCCAACCCATCCATTGCTTCGGTTGATGAAGCCGGAAACATGTCGGTTACAGGAGGACCGGGTGAAGCCAAAATTACAGCATCAGTTGGAGGCGAAACAGTTGACGGTTCATTAACGGTACAATCGCAGGGCGAATTTCAACATGCACCCACGCCTACACATCCTGCCGAGAATGTAATTTCTATTTTCAGCAACGCCTATCCCAATGCTCCCGTGAATTATTACAACGGATACTGGCAGCCCTATCAAACTACAGGTTCAGCAGATTTTGAAGTTGCCGGCGACCATGTGCTGCATTACACTGACTTTAACTTTGTGGGCATTGAATTCAGCTCTCCCACAATTAATGCTTCTTCAATGACACATTTGCACATGGATATTTTTATTCCGAATGTGCTTACAACCAATGCACGTATAAGTTTTGAAGTGGTGGATTTTGGCGCTGACGTAAGCGGAACTGTCACGAAGACTATAACACCAGCACAATCGCAGCAATGGGTTAGTTTCGATATTTCCTTTTCAGAATTAAGCGGATTAAGCGCAAAAACAAATCTCGCCCAAATCATTTTGGTAGATGTAAATAACAATATTTCAAACTTTTATGTCGATAACATTTATTTCTACAATGAAGCTGTCGCGCCTTCCGTTCCGGCAACTGCTGCTCCGGCGCCCACACACAGCGCTGCCAATGTAATCAGTGTATTTAGCGATGCCTATTCAGATATAGCGGGAACAAACGTTAATCCTGACTGGGGACAGGCAACTGCTACATCAATAATGCAAATACAGGGAAACAACACCTTAAAAATGGCCGGACTGAACTACCAGGGAATTGAATTGGGGTCAAGCCAGGATGTTTCAGGAATGGACTTTTTACATCTGGATTTCTGGTCAGCCAATTCAACAGCAGTAAGCATTTTTCTTATTAGCCCCGGGCCGGTTGAAAAAGGCTATTCCCTTACAGTTCCAACTTCAGGCTGGACGAGTATCGACATTCCGTTATCGACTTTTTCGCCTGTGAATTTAAGCGATGTCATTCAACTCAAATTCGATGGAAACGGTGACATCTACCTGGACAACATTTACTTCAGAAAAAATTAAATCAGCATAAAAATGAATACGACAGATACAATCAAAAAAATCCGCATTCCGTTCATAATCATTGCTTTAATGGTTTTGTTTGCAGGATGCGAGCGGGACGACTTCCAGAAACTGGAAGAGCGCAACTGGCAGGAAACCTGGAGTGATGAGTTTGACGGCCCTGCCGGGCAATTGCCCGATGCAACAAAATGGACTTTCGACATTGGCACCGGTGACGGTGGCTGGGGCAACGCTGAATTGCAAAGTTACACCAACAGTCCCGAAAATGTTTCGCTCGATGGCGACGGAAACCTCGTTATAACAGCTATTCAGAGCGGCAACCGGTTTACTTCGGCACGCATTAAAACCCAGGGATTGTTTGCGCAGAAGTACGGCCGCTTCGAAGCCCGTTTAAAAACACCGTACGGTCCCGGTTTGTGGCCTGCATTCTGGATGCTGGGCGAAAACATCGAAACGGTACCATGGCCGCAATGTGGTGAAATCGACATCATGGAACTGAGGGGCCAGGAGCCTCACATTATTCACGGAACCATTCATGGACCAGGGTATTCAGGCGGCAACCCCATTACAAAAAGCTATGGTCTTGCCAACAGCAGGTTTGACACCGATTTTCGCGTTTTTGCTGTGGAATGGGATGAGGATAAAATCGACTTTTTTGTGGATGATTACCTGTACCAGCGCATCCAGCGCGAAGATGTGCCCGGCGAATGGGTGTACAACCAGCCCTTTTTCATTTTGCTGAATGTGGCGGTTGGTGGCAATTACGTTGGATTTCCTACAACCGACACGCCGTTCCCGCAAAAAATGATTATCGATTATGTAAAAGTTTATCAGGAAGTGAAATAAACGAAATGGTTCATTAAAATCATTTTTGAATCAATGAGCAAAATATATCTGAAAAAAATAGTGGAATGAAAAAAGTGGAAATGCAGGTAGTTGAATACGAGAATGAAAGCTACTTTAAAATAACAAATTGCGATGTCCTGCGCCCCTTCTTTATGAGCATCGTCAGCGATTCGAATCACTGGATGTTTATTTCGAGCAATGGCGGAATTTCGGCCGGACGCAAAAACCCTGAGTATGCTTTGTTCCCCTATTACACCGACGATAAAATTACCGAGTCGGCCGACATTACAGGAAGTAAAACAATTTTCCGTGTACGCGAGGGAAATCAGGTTCATGTTTGGGAACCTTTCTCTGAACGGTTTACCGGGAAATACAACATCAGCCGGAACCTCTGCAAAAGCATTTACGGCAACAAAATCATTTTCGAAGAAATCAACCATGATTTGGGGCTGGAATTCAGCTATCAGTGGAATTCATCGAAGATTTTTGGTTTCGTCAAAAAAGTTTCGTTGAAAAATACTTCCGGCAACGATTACCAAATTACCCTGCTGGACGGAATTCAGAACATTATGCCTTTTGGTGTGCCCAGCGACTTGCAGCGTTCTACCAGCAACCTGGTAGATGCCTACAAACGAAGTGAACTGGAGCCGGAATCCGGATTGGGAATTTATGCCCTCAGCGCTATAATTGTTGACAAAGCAGAACCCAGCGAAGCGCTGAAAGCAAACATCGCATGGTCATTGGGATTGGAAAAACCAAAACACCTGCTTTCCTCACTGCAACTGGATAAATTCAGAAGGAACGGAGAATTGGCAAATGAAAAGGATATTAAAGGAGAAAAGGGAGCTTATTTTATTTCTGAAGAAATCCGGTTACCTGCCCAAGGTGAAAAGGGCTGGAAAATCTTAGCCAATGTCAATCAGAATCATGCGCAAATCGTTGAACTGTTTCAAAAAATAAAAAACAAAGCTGAACTTGACAGGCAAATTCAGGAAGATATCGACTCTGGAACAGAAAAGCTGGTTGAACTGGTGGCGAGTGCAGACGGTCAGCAATTTACGGCTGATAAACTAATCGACTCCCGCCATTTTTCCAACGTGCTGTTCAATATTATGCGCGGTGGAATTTTTGACGACAACTACCAAATTAAAAAGGAAGATTTTATCCGATACCTGGTTAATGCCAATAAAAATGTGGTGGAAAGAAACCAGAATTTTATTGCGAAACTTCCCGAAATTTTCAGTCTTTTTGCATTGAAGGAGCTTCTGCAAAACAGCAGCGACACTGATTTAACCCGGCTTTCGGTAGAGTACCTGCCTCTGAAATTCAGCCGCCGGCACGGCGACCCCAGCCGGCCCTGGAACTATTTCACCATCAACATTCAAAACGAAAACGATGGCTCAGAAATACTGGATTATGAAGGAAACTGGCGGGATATTTTCCAAAACTGGGAGGCTTTGGCCCATTCATTCCCTGAGTTTATTGATGGAATGATTTTCAAGTTTCTAAATGCCTCAACGTTCGACGGGTACAATCCGTATCGGGTGACCAAAGACGGATTCGACTGGGAAACCATCGAGCCCGACAATCCCTGGTCGTACATCGGTTACTGGGGCGACCATCAGATTATTTATTTGCAGAAGTTTTTTGAAATCATCGAAAAATATTACCCCGGTAAATTACAATCGTTTTTTAACAAGGATTGGTTTGTTTACGCTGCGGTTCCGTATAAAATTAAACCTTACGAACAACTCCTGAAAAACCCGAAAGATACTATTGAATTTGACCTCAACTGGGATGGTTCCATCAGAAAGCAGCGTGAATCAATTGGGGCCGACGGCGCATTGCTAACTTCCGGCAAACAGGAAATTTACCATGTGAATTTCGTTGAAAAAGTGCTGGCCACCCTGCTGGCAAAACTGTCGAATTTTATTCCCGAAGCCGGAATCTGGATGAACACACAGCGGCCGGAATGGAACGACGCCAACAATGCGCTGGTAGGAAACGGGGTGTCGATGGTTACGCTTTACTATCTGCACCGTTTTCTGAAGTTTTTTCAAAATACCCTAAAAAGTTGCGAAATGGAACACGCAACAATTTCTGCCGAATTGAATGTTTTTTACCAATCTGTTCAAAATACGCTTGCAGAATCCAGTTCTTTACTGACTGGAAAAATAAGCAATACGGAACGAAAAAATATTCTGGACCGGCTTGGAAATGCTGCATCGGACTATCGCCAGCACATTTACCAAAATGGATTTGAAGGTACAAAAGAAGAAATTACAATAACAGAGTTGAAATTTTTTACCGGCGTTTGCCTCGATTTTATTGAACATTCCATCCGCGCCAATCAGCGACCGGATAAACTGTACCATGCCTATAACCTGATGTCGGCCACTGATACCGAAGTTTCTGTTTCGTATCTCTCAGAAATGCTCGAAGGACAGGTGGCGGTTTTGAGTTCGGGTTACTTAAATTCAGAGCAGGCGCTTGAGGTTTTGGATGCACTTAAAAGCAGCGCCCTTTTCCGCGAAGACCAGTATAGCTATATTTTATATCCCAATAAAAAACTCCCCGGCTTTTTGGAAAAGAACAATATTCCGGCTGACAGCCTGCAAAAATCAGCATTGCTTCAAAAACTGGTTTCCGATGGGAATAAAGCAATTGTTAACCAGGACATTCAGGGTGGATTGCATTTCAACGGGAATTTCAAAAATGCCCGCGATTTGGAAGATGCGCTAAGCAGGATATCGAAAAGTGAATATAAAGAATTGGTTGAAAAAGACCGGAATTTGGTTCTCGATATCTTTGAGAAAGTATTTAACCACAAGGCTTTTACGGGCAGGTCGGGCACATTTTATTCCTACGAAGGACTGGGCTCCATTTACTGGCACATGGTATCTAAACTGCATCTGGCGGTGCAGGAAGTTTGCCTGAAAGCCATGGAAGAGGGCGCCGATGAAAAAGTGACCGGAAGGCTGCTTGACCACTACTACGAAATTGAAGCAGGAATCGGAGTACACAAATCGCCTGAGTTGTATGGCGCATTCCCCACCGACCCGTATTCGCACACACCACAGCACCGGGGCGCCCAGCAACCCGGAATGACCGGTCAGGTGAAGGAAGATATCCTGGTGAGGTTTGGCGAGTTGGGGGTATTTGTAAAAGATGGAAAACTGCGTTTCAATCCACTACTGCTTAGAAAAGAGGAGTTTCTGAATGAAGCACAAACGTTTGAATACCAAACATACAGCGGCGAAATCAGAAAAATCATACTCTCATCCGGTCAGTTGGCATTTACAATCTGTCAGACACCGGTGGTTTACTCGCTCTCCGAAATCGAAAATATAACCGTTCATTTTGCTGATGAAAGCAAGGTAGAAATTGCAGGTAAAACGCTGAGTCAGGAAATCAGCACCCTACTATTCAAAAGAACCGGTGAAATAGAAAAAGTTGAAATTTCAATAAACAAATAACGATGAACAAAAACACAGCAAAATTATCTGTTAAGGAAAAAATAGGCTATGGTCTGGGCGACACGGCTTCGCACTTTGTGTGGGACATGGTGGGCTTCTGGATTCTGATTTTTTACACCGACACTTTTGGAATATCTGCTGCAGCAGCAGGAACCATCATGCTGATTGCCCGTTTCTGGGACATGTTCAGCGACCCGCTGATGGGCATTATTGCCGACCGCACCAATACCCGCTGGGGAAAATTTCGTCCCTATCTGCTCTGGATGGCGCTCCCCTACAGCGTGCTGGCTGTGCTGACTTTTTCAACACCCGATTTTGGAAACACGGGAAAAGTAATTTATGCCGGGGTTACCTATTTATTGCTGATGACGGTTTTCACGGCCATCAACCTTCCCTATTCTTCGCTGGGCGCTGTAATGACGTCCGACTCCTACGAAAGGGCCGGATTAAATTCTTACCGTTTCATTTTCGCTTTTATCGGGCAGTTTATTGTTACCGGAACCGCGCTTTACCTGGCCAATTATTTTGGCAAAGGCGACAATGCCAAAGGGTATCAATATACGCTGATGCTGTTTGCGGCCATCAGTTTTGTGCTGTTCATGATTACGTTTAAATCCACCAGGGAAAGGATACAACCCCCGTCAAAACAGCAAAAAAATCTGAAACAGGATATTAAAAACCTGTTCAAAAACCGACCCTGGGTTATCCTGTTTTTCGTTGGCATTGTTTCTTTTATCATGTTTGCCTTGCAAAACCTTTCCATTGCCTATTACTTCAAATATTACATCGGGAAGGAAGAAAGCGTACAACTGTTTAATGTTATTGGAACGGTAGCTTTAATTGTGGGTATCCCTTTTTCGAAACCACTGGCAGAACGTTTTGGAAAACGGAATGTTTATATGGCGAGTTCACTGCTTTCGGGATTGTTTTTCATCCTTTTATATCTTCCCGGAAATGAAAACATCTATTCCGTTTACATCCTGAATATACTGGCCAAATTTACTTACGCCCCTGCTGTTCCATTGCTTTGGACCATGCTTGCGGATACGGCAGATTATTCTGAATGGAAATTCAACCGGCGTGCCACCGGACTGGTGTTTTCGGCAGCCACATTCGCACAAAAAGCCGGATGGGGAATTGGCGGCGCACTGGCAGGCTGGATGCTGGCCCTGTTTCAGTTTGTGCCCAATGCCGAACAAACAGCCACCTCCATAAACGGCATAAAACTGATGATTTCAGTGTTTCCCGGAGTGCTGTACATGTCGTGCGCTATTCTGCTCTTCTACTATGCCATCGACCACAAAACCTGCCTTGTGATGCAGAAAGAACTGGAACAGAGAAGAGAAGAACAAGAATAAAATCGATTAATAATGCAAGCGATGCAAGTTGAAAAATCAAACAGAATGAAGACAATTTTACCAAAACTAATACCTGTTTTTCTCACCATATTTCTCATAAGTAGTTGTATGAATTCAAAAAAACTTGAGGTGGAAGTTTTCGAAACTTCAGCCAATGGGAATAAACTAACCCAATTATCTGAATTTCCGGAGACAGACTCCATCGTGAAAATTTCCATTTTGCCCGACGAAGAATTCCAAACCATCACCGGATTTGGCGGTTCTTTCACGGAGGCTTCTGCTTATCTGCTCAACCAGGTAAGCCAGGAAAACCGCGATAAAATTCTGGAAGCTTATTTTGGCGAATCGGGCGCCCGATATTCCCTGACCCGCACACACATGAACTCCTCCGATTTCTCTTTGGGAAATTACTCTTACGCTCCTGTGGAAGGCGATTTTGAACTGGAACATTTTTCCATCGAAGAAGATTTGGATGACATTATACCCATGATTAAAGATGCGCAGGCCATCTCCAAAGACGGTTTCAAAATCATTTCATCGCCCTGGACTGCTCCACCGTGGATGAAAGACAACAACGACTGGCGCGGCGGAAAACTGTTGCCGGAATATTACGAAACCTGGGCATTGTTCTTCTCGAAATACCTTGATGCATACGGTGCTGAAGAAATCGACATCTGGGGTTTTACCGTTGAAAACGAACCGCTGGGGAATGACAGCAACTGGGAAAGTATGCATTACTCCCCGGAAGAAATGACGGAATTTGTAAAGAATCACTTGTGGCCTAAACTACAGGAAAACGGGCATCAAGTAAAAATCCTCGGCTTCGACCAAAACCGCGACGAGCAATTGAAAATTTGGGTTGATGTGATGTTTGGCGACGAAAAGGCACGCGATTATTTCGACGGAACAGCTGTACACTGGTATGCCAGCACCGTGGAATATTTCCCCGAAGCGTTGCAATACGCGTACAACAAAGCACCCGGCAAGCACCTCATCAACACCGAGGCCTGCATTGACGCGCAGGTTCCTCGCTGGAACGACGACGCCTGGTACTGGTCGAAGGATGCCACTGACTGGGGATGGGACTGGGCACCCGAAGAACAAAAACATCTACACCCCAAATACGTTCCGGTGTTCCGGTATGCCCGCGACATTATCGGTTGCCTGAACAACGGGGTAGATGGCTGGGTGGACTGGAACATGGTGCTCGACCGGCAGGGCGGCCCCAATTGGGCGAAAAATTGGTGTGTGGCGCCGGTTATTGTTGACCCGGAGCAGGATGAAGTTTACATTACACCGCTTTATTATGCGCTGGCCCATTTCAGCAGGTACATAAGGCCGGGCGCTGTACGAATCGGGTTTGATAACAGTGCTGATAATTTAATGGTAACCGCTGCCCGAAATACCGATGGAAGTATAGCCGTAATCGTCTTCAATCCTGAGGAGGAGACAAAAGGTATTCAACTTAACCTGAATGAAAAATCAGTGGAATTCGTCATCAGCGGAAAAGCCATTCAATCCATTTTAATTAAAACCTTATAGAAAATTTCAGAACAACAAATTATAACTTAAAATCAATAAATTATGTCAAAGTATGTAACACCGCTAAAAGACAGGGTTCCCTTCGGACAAAAGGCAGCCTTTGGCGCCGGACATTTAGTTAACAACCTGTTGCCCGGTGCTTTAGGGGTTTTCGCCTTTTTCTTGCTTACAGCTTTTGGAATGGACCCTTTTCTGGCTGGTTTACTCGGCGGTTTGCCTCGGTTTTTCGATGCCATTACCGACCCCATTATGGGTTATATTACAGACAATACAAAATCGAGGTTTGGCCGCCGGAAACCCTATATTTTTGTAGGCGCCATTCTCAGCGGTGTTTTGTTTGCCGTTTTGTGGCAACTTAATCCCGATAATACCCAGGCATACAACTTCTGGTATTTTCTCATTCTTTCCATGGTATATCTGCTTGGAAACACCATGTTTTCAACACCTCTTATTGGGTTGGGTTATGAAATGACGTCGGATTACAATGAGCGAACCCGTTTAATGGGTTTTTCGCAAACTCTCGGTCAGGTAGCCTGGATGATAGTGCCCTGGTTCTGGGTACTTATTGCCAACCCCAATTTATTCGAAACACAGGCTATTGGTGTTCGCAGGCTGGCCATAATTGTTGGTGGCATTTGTATGATATTGGGTATGTTGCCCGCCTTGTTCTGCAAAGAAATTGACCAGGCAAACCTTACCAACCGCGACGAACTAACGATAAGAAATATTTATAAAAGTTTAAAAAGTTTGCTCCATAATATGGTGCTGATTTTTAAGAACGTTTCATTTGTAAGGCTTTGCGGAGCAACATTCCTGGTCTTCAACGGCTTCCAAATGGTAGCTTCGTTCAGTTATTTCATCATTGTATTCTATATGTTTAAAGGTGATTATGGCGCTGCCGGTACCTGGCCGGCCTGGTTCTCAACCATCAGCGCTGTGTTTACTGCATTTTTAATCATTCCGGTAATTACCTGGATGGCAAACAAATGGGGAAAAAGAAAAGCATTCATTTATGCCACCGCTCTTTCCATGGTGGGATATGCACTGAAATGGTGGGGCTTCAATCCTGAAAATCCATGGTTAATGTTTATGCCCCTACCCCTAATGGTATTTGGAATTGGCGGGTTGTTTACCCTGATGATGAGCATGACCGCCGATGTGTGCGACCTCGACGAGTTAAACAATGGCATGCCCCGCAAGGAAGGGACATTCGGAGCCATTTACTGGTGGATGGTGAAACTGGGACAAGGTCTTGCTCTTGTTTTGGGTGGTTTGGTGCTCAAACTGGTAGGTTTCGACCAGCTTGCCGCACAGCAAACAGCCGATACCATTATAAACCTGAGGCTTGCCGATATTATCGTGCCTGCATTTACCGCCGGCCTGGCTATATGGGTGATGTGGGGGTACGACCTCACTGAGAAAAAAGCCAGAGAAATTAAAGAAGAATTGGTTAGACGAAGAGGAGAACTTTAAAATGCCTCTTTCTATTGAATCATTGTAATGTAAATTTTTAATAATCAAAGATATGTCATTCAGACCAGAACAATTTTTAAACTTCAGGGAATCAAAAAAGTTTGATAAACAGCCCCTCGAAAAAAAATCAGATGAAGATATCAGAAACCTTTTTCTGGAAATTCTGTACGGAGGCGTTCACGGTTTTTGTTTCAGCCTTTACGAAGACGGGCAAAAACCCGGCGATATTATTTCAGCAGGGCAAATCAGGCGCCGGCTGCAACAATTAAAACCTTATACGCAATGGATTCGGTCATTCTCGTGTATCGAAGGAAATGAGCTGATTCCGCAAATTGCCAAAGAACTGGGCATAAAAACCCTTGTGGGCGCCTGGTTGGGAACCGACAAGGAAAAGAACCGCCAGGAAATAGAAAACCTGATTCAGTTGGCAAAAGATGGTTTTGTTGATATTGCCGCTGTGGGCAACGAAGTGCTCTACCGGAATGATTTACCGAAAGAAGAACTTCTGGAAACCATCAGCCATGTAAAAAATGAACTTCCGGGCATTTCGGTTGGCTATGTGGATGCCTATTACGAATTTGTGCAGCACCCCGAAATAACCGAGCTCTGCGATGTGATTTTGTGCAATTGTTACCCGTTTTGGGAGGGAACGGATTACAACTATTCCCTGCCGCACATGCAGCAAATGTACCAGCAGGCTGTTGAGGCAGGAAAGGGGAAAAGAGTCATTATTACTGAAACAGGTTGGCCCAGCAAAGGCGAATCATTGGGGAATGCTGTTCCATCGCACATTAACGCATTGAAATATTTCGTAAACACCCAGCTTTGGGCGATAGATGAAAACATTGAAGTTTTCTACTTCTCCTCGTTCGATGAATCGTGGAAAGTGGGCGCCGAAGGCGAAGTGGGCGCCTATTGGGGAATTTGGGACAAACATGAAAAGCTGAAATTTTAAAATGAACACGTTTAAAGCCTTAAATATTACCAACGCAGAAGCATTATGCTACTCGGGCTTTAGGCACGGGCAGCAACCGGGCGGGAAATTCCCAACCTACGATGAGGTAAAGGAAGACCTGTTGCTTCTGCATAAACACTGGAAATACCTCCGGCTTTACGATTGCGACCAACACGCTGAAACCGTACTGGAAGTCATCAAAAAAGAAAAGCTGGATTTTAAGGTCATGCAGGGTGCATTCATCAATGCCGAAATGAACAATTTTAATTGCCCGTGGGGCGGCGGAACCTATGCCGAAGAAGTACTGATGCAAAATTGCCTGGATAACCGGAAAAAAATTTCGAGATTAATTGAATTGGCCGGCCAGTACCCCGAAATCATCTTTTCGCTTTCAGTAGGCAACGAAGCCTGCGTGGAATGGACCGACCATTATGTAGCTGAAAAAAAGGTAATTGAATACGTAAAACAGGTAAAAAGAAATGCAGACCAACCCGTTACTTTTTGCGAAAATTATGTGCCCTGGCTTTACAAATTAGAGAAACTGGCCGGCGAAGTGGATTTTATTTCTATCCATACTTACCCGGTTTGGGAATACAAACACATTGACGAAGCGCTGGATTATTCAAAGGAAAACTACTACTCGGTTGCCCGCAAATACCCGGAAAAACCGGTAATCATTACCGAAGCCGGCTGGGCCACCAACTCAAACGGACGGGGAATCAATCCCGAAAATGTAAACGAAGAATACCAGAAAATTTACTACGAAATGCTGATGGACTGGACAAAAAAGGAAAACATCCTCACTTTTTTCTTCGAAGCTTTCGACGAATCATGGAAAGGTTCACCGGAACCTCTGGAACCAGAAAAACACTGGGGATTATTTTATATCGACAGAACACCTAAAATGGCGATTAAAAAGTTAATAAAAAATAAAAGCTAAAAAATTCTTTTTTAAGGCCTTAGAAAATTGTATATTTATGTTTAATTTAAAATTTCATTATCATGAAAAACTTTACATTTATTTTACTGGTGCTCTTTGCATCCGTAAGTTTTGCACAAAATTCACCGATTAATTTTGAATCGGACGGCTTTGGAGCCGACTGGACTTGGACCGTTTTTGAAAATGATACCAATCCGGCTTTGGAAATTATTGAAAACCCCGATTCGAGTGAAATCAACACTTCGGATTCGGTGGCCAAATTTACTGCTTTGCAGACAGGAAACCCATGGGCTGGAGTTGAATCGGCTCACGGAACAACCGATTTGGGACCTTTTGTTCTCGATGCCACAAACTCCACCATTAAAATTATGGTATGGAAATCTGTGATCAGTGATGTTGGAATCAAACTAGTTGCTAATAGTGGCTGGGCGCAGGTTGAACTTAAAGTAGCGAACACACTGGTTGATGAATGGGAAGAACTCTCCTTTGACTTTTCTGATTATCCTAACCCACCTGAAGCTGAAGGTCAGTATGATCAGATTGTAGTATTCCCCGATTTTAACATGGATGGAAGAGGACAGGAAAATGTGGTTTATTTCGACAACATTACATTTAATCCTTCGGAAGGTACTTCTGACGAGCCGACAACCGCAGCACCCGCACCACCTGCGCGCGCTGCCGAAGATGTTCTTTCGGTTTTCAGCAATGCTTATACCGATGTTGCAGGAACTGATTTTAATCCGGGGTGGGGACAGTCAACCGTTGTATCTACAGTGGAAATAGAAGGGAATCAAACCCTGAAATATGCCAATTTAAATTTTCAGGGAACCCAGTTTGCAAGTGCCCTGGATGTTTCGGGAATGAACAATCTGCATGTTGATATGTGGACTGCCGATGCCACCGAAGTAAATATCTTCTGCATCAGCACCGGTCCGGCAGAAACGGCATACTCACTTGCGGTTACTCCAAACCAATGGGTTAGTTACGACATCCCGTTAACCGCATTTGCCGGAGTTGATTTGGCAGACATCATTCAGTTGAAGGTTACCGGTGACGATGGTTCGCCTGCCATTTACCTTGATAACATTTATTTTTATAAAGGTGAGGGTACCGTAGTGGAAGACGGACCTAATGCCCCGATTGATTTCGAAGCTGACGGTTTTGGCGCCGACTGGACATGGAGTGTTTTCGAGAACGACTCCAACCCAGCACTGGAAATTATTGATAATCCCGATGCCAGTGGAGGCAACACTTCGGCTAAGGTGGCCAAAATTACTGCTCTGCAGACAGGTGCAGCCTGGGCAGGAGTTGAATCTTCACATGGAGATACCGACTTAGGTCCATTCGTGCTGGATGAAACCAACTCACTTGTGAAAATTATGGTTTGGAAATCGGTTATCAGCGATGTGGGCATCAAACTGGTTGCAAACAGTGGTTGGGCCCAGCCTGAGCTCAAAGTTGCTAATACCGTTGTAAATGAATGGGAAGAACTTACTTTTGATTTTTCAGACTATCCAAACCCACCCGAAGCTGAGGGGCAGTATGATCAGATTGCCATTTTCCCTGATTTCAATCTGGATGGAAGGGAGCAGGACAATGTGGTTTATTTCGACAACATCACTTTTAATTCTGCTGAGGGTGGTCCATCCGATGAGCCTGCAACAGCCGCGCCTGCACCTCCTGCAAGGGATGCCGAAAATGTATTATCAGTTTTCAGCAATGCTTATACCAATGTTGAAGGCACCGATTTCAATCCCGGATGGGGACAGTCAACAGTGGTTTCAACAGTTGAAATATTAGAAAATCATACATTTAAATATGCCAGTTTCAATTACCAGGGAATTCAGTTTGCCAGTGCTTTGGATGTAACAGGAATGGAGTATCTGCATGTAGATATGTGGACTGCTGATGCCACTGCAGTGAATATTTTCTGCATTAGCACCGGTCCGGTTGAAAAAGCATATTCACTGCCTGTTACCCCAAACCAGTGGGTAAGTTATGATATTCCATTGTCAGAATTTGAAGGTGTTGATTTGGCTGACGTTATTCAGATTAAATTTGATGGCGGAGATGGTTCACCCACCATTTATCTCGATAACTTGTATTTCTTCAAGGTTCCCACTTCGATTTCAGCATTGCAAAAAAATGAATTTCGTGTTTATCCAAATCCGGTGACTTCCGGCACTCCAGTTCAGTTTGGTTCCGTTGTCAGCCAGGTTGATGTAATTGACCTTACCGGAAAATTGCTTCTGACAAAACACAACACCTCATCAGTTAAAACTGACGGATTGAAACGAGGAATTTATTTTGTGAGAATACAATCTGAAAAAGGGAAAATCCAAATAAATAAGCTCATTGTCAAATAAATTTGGTGAATAACTGAAAAGAGGTTGTCCAAAAATTGGAACTAATGAAAAATATACTTTTGATTTGGAAGTTATTGACCCCACCCAACCTCCCCAAAGGGGAGGAGAAGTCCCCCTTTGGGGGATTTAGGGGGTCAATCTTAAGATAAAACTTTCAATTTGTTAATGCTTCATATTAGAACCAGAATTTTTGAACAGCCTCTTTTTCCTCTTTTTTGTTTTCTTTTCAGGTTTATTTTATTCCATTCACTGAAAATTTCAAAAAATGTCTTCAGAAATAATCATTATAATCGTTGGTGCTGTCCTCATTCTTGTTGCAATTGTGGATAGCCTGAAAATTAATGGATCGTCCCTGAATTTAGTTGATATTAAAGTAAAAATCCCGATGGCAGTGTTGGGTATTTTATTGATATTTTATGGCGCTTACGCTTACGGAGGTGCGAACTTACCAGGCCAGGTTGAACAGCCGGTAACAGGAAATAAAGCACCGGTAGAGTATCCTGTAAAAAATGTTCAGGTTCTATATCCACTTGAAAATGATTCTGTTGAATGCAGGATTTTAACCTCCGGCGTTTATCCGGAATCGCATGATAAAGATTTATGGGTACTGTTAAAACCAAGCGACAACAGATATTACCCGCAATCTGACCACACAAATACTTCGTATAAAAGAAACGGAGAATGGCAGGTTATCACCCGGTTCGGAGGGGACAAAGGAGAAAAATATGAAATTATTGTTTATGAGGCGGATGCAAATGCCTCCCGGTTTTTCAGTACTACCATTCAGCAGTGGAAAGATATGCTTTCATACCCTGGTCTGGAATTGGATGAAATTCCGGAAGGAGCCAATGAGGTTACCAGATTAAGCGTTTTTTTAAAGGAAAACTGCAGAGGGGTTTATTAATTGTAAAAAGGAAAATTGCAGAAAACTATCCAGAAAAAAATTTCAGGCAACTTCAAATACAACACACATGACGACGACATTTTTTCTTATATTGCACGGTGTTAATAACATCTTTAAACCGTTTGATTGAAAAAAACAGTCGTATATCTTATTCTTTTTTTGTGGGGCACTTTAGTGACTTTTGCTCAAATTATCCCTGAAAAAGGTGTGCCTCTGCTCGAAAATTTCACACCCCTTCAATACCAAAACAAAGGCAAAATTTGGGACATAAAAACTGCGCCCAACGGTATGGTTTATATGGCTGCCGACAAAGGTTTGCTGGAATACGACGGAAAAACCTGGAACAGTTTTAAGGGCAGCAACGGTTTTACCCGTTCGGTGCAGGTTGTAAATGATTCACTGATTTTTACCGGTTCCGATCTCGATTTTGGTATTTGGAAAAAGAACAAATTTCAGGGTTTCGACTACAGTTCATTGTATCCTTTTCAGGAAGTTGTGCAGGAAATAAGCGAAGAATTCTGGGACGTTTATCAGCTTGGAGAGGCCATCATTTTTGTTTCATTTCAGAACATTTACATTTACCAAAACGAACAACTTGTAAAAACAGCAGCGCCTTCGCGGTTTACAGGCAGTTTTCAGATTAACGGCACACTGTATCTTGCCGACGAGAAAAATGGGTTGTATGTTTTCGATAATTATTCACTTCAGCAGGTATTTGATTTTCCTGATAATTTGAACCTCGAAATAGGAGGCATTTATGAAAATGAAAACGGACTTGTAATTGTAACCCGAAACCGGGGACTGTACCAATTTGTTTCAGGCCGGTTGAGCAGGCTGGAAAATGAACTGTCTGCTAATCTGGAAACGGCCAAAGTTTTTAGTTTTGAGCAGCTTGGCGAAAAACACTTCGCTTTTGGAACCGTACTGAAAGGATTGTATATCACTGATTTTGAAGGCAAAATTATCCATCGCATCAACCGACACAAAGGTTTGCCCAGCAATACCGTGCTGGCTTTGCACTACAGTCGGGCCGGTAAATTATGGCTCGGGATGGATTATGGCGTTTCGTCACTCAATCTTCAAAATAATTATAGCTGGTTTTTCGACTACCGGGGTGATTTTGGAACCGGTTACACCGCCTTGCTAAAAAACAGTGAATATTACCTCGGTACTAACCAGGGACTTTATCACTCGGATTGGGAAGGGTTGAATAACAACCTGGAGTTTTTTAAGGTGCAGATTATTCCCGAAACCGAGGGCCAGGTGTGGACACTTGAAAATGTTGACAACACCGTGTTTATGGGGCACGACAAAGGATTGTTTGTTGTAAACAAAAATTCGGTGGAAAAAATAAACGGACAGGAAGGGGTTTGGTCAATCCTCCCGTACAACGGGTATTTGCTGGCCGGAAATTACAATGGCATTTCCATTTATCAGAAACAGGGAAATCAGTGGAGCTACCTGAAAAAAATGGAACTTATTCTGGGGTCTTGTAATCAACTGCTCATTGAAAAAGACAACATCCTTTGGGTGAACATTCCCAATTTCGGGTTAATCAGAGCCGTGTTAAACGATGAATTGAATCCGGAAGAGCGCATCATTTTTCCTGAAGAAGATTTTGAAGGAAACGATGCTTTCCTTTTTAAAAATGAAGATGGAATTCAGGTGCTGACAGATAAATTTCAATACATGTTTAACGCCGCCGAAAAAGAATTTTTACAGGTTCCGCAATCAAAGGAAACACAAGGATTGAAAGGAGTTCTGCCAGGTATCTACAAGTCTGTTATACTGAATTCCAATTATGAATTTTATCCGGTGTACAATGGTTTCGCACTAAAATATTTACGGAACAATGAGTTTTCCGAACCTCAGGATTTCACGCTGTCAATTCGAAAAATTGAAGCCTTCAGAAACCGGGAAGAAAAGGTAATTTCTCCCGGAGCAGAAGTCCCTTTTCCGTTCAATAATTTTCGTATTGAATGTATTGTTCCCAACCAGGAAAATGTTCTGTACCAATACAAATTAAATGATGAAACTGAATGGAGCGACTGGATTCCGGATAATACTTTCGATTTTGTTGGCCTTTCACCCGGCGAACACGAAATCCGGTTCCGCGCATCGGTTCAAGATGAAATGACCGGCGAACAATCCGTTTTACTGAATATCTTTCCGCCCTGGTATCGTACCTGGTACGCATATCTTTTTTATGTACTGCTTATTTTTTCAATAATTTTTGTAATTCGGACACGGCATAAAAAAGCGCTGAAAAAACAAAAACACAAAATGCTGCTCAAAGAGCAAAACGCTTTACGCAAACAAGCTGAAAAACACCGGCAGAAACTTCAGCAAATTGAACAGGAACGACTGCAGGAAGAATATGACCAGTTGAAACAGCAGTTAAAAAACAAAACCATTGAGCTGGCCAACAAAGCGCGCGATAACGAAGAAAAAAACCGGTTGATTATATCTTTAAAAGAGACGTGCGAGAAAGCTCAAAAAAACCCTTCCATTACCAAGTTAAAACTGGCAGAAATGTCACGCACACTGGATTCCTATTTAAATGTGGAAGACAATACTTTTGAAATACAGATGGATGAATTGCACCAGTATTTTTTCAAAAAACTGAAAGAAAAGTTTCCTGGGCTGTCGAGCAACGATTTGCGGTTGTGCGCCTACCTGAAAATCGGACTCAATTCAAAGGAAATTGCTGAAATCCTGAATATTCAACCATCCAGTTCGTACATTAGCCGCTCGCGTCTCCGGAAAAAGCTTAACCTGAACACCGATGAAGATTTGTACACTTTTTTGAATACCAGGGTTTAGCAAGAAAAGATAAGAAGATTTTTCGTGAATCGGGATGAATCATTCCCTTGGGTGATAATTTTTATCATGCTCGTTTCATTAAACAAATTTTTTCGATTGAACTGATGAACAATCTTGTTGGTTCGATTAAATTTTCTGTTAATTCCTGGTTAAAATCAAATAGATCATCATAATCTCCTTTATGTCGCAAGTCTGATAAAACACCAAAATGCTTTGCAAGATTTTTTGGAAAAATATTGCGTTTAACCATCTCACCCAATTTCCGCTTCACTCCATTGTGAGATTTCACCTCAATTTCGTAAAATAATAGTAAGGCAATTGCAGCATAAAAAGCTGAATAATAAAGTCGGTTGATGCATGAATTCCAGCTATTCTTTTCAAAAAGGGAAACAGCATCTGAAAAGGTTTCATTTGCGCGTACTATCCTGTATTTTATATAATCCTCCCTCATGCTAAATTTTCAAACCTTCTTTGGAAACCTGATGAAACAAAAGTGATATGTCCTTCTTGTTTTTCCAATCGGTTTTCGAATATATTAAAAGTGAAATTATTTCACCAGTTTCAAGTTCAATATCAAAAATCGGTTCCCGCAATTTAAGTTCATAGTCATAAGTAATATACTTTTGTGGTGAAAGAACCAGAACATCCCAATCAGAATCACTTTTATAATCGCCCCTTGCCCTTGAACCAAAAAGATAAATTTCTGCTTCGGGTTCGATTTGAAGCAGTTCTTGTTTTATCCTTTTTGTTAACTCTTTCATTTCCATAAATCAAAGATAATTCAAATTTCCATCAATTCTGAATAGTGCAGTTCAAAATTCCGGTACCTCTCTCAAATATTTATAACTATTTTGCTCGTAATCAACCTCGCATACAAAATGCTGCAAACCGTTTGAAACCACCACCCGCTCCACTTTCAGGGACATGTTGTAGCGCACCACCTGGTCGAAGGTATCCTGAGAAATTTTTATACCGGGTGCTTTAAACTCGGCAATGAGCAGCGGCTGTCCGTTACGCCGGTAAACCAGCAAATCGAAACGAAAAAGCTTTCCATTCAGTGTAATTTGTTTTTCCACCGCCATCAAAGATTCCGGGTATTTTTTTTCTTCGATGAGATAACGCATAAAATGTTGCCGCACCCATTCCTCAGGAGTCAGCAAAACAAAACGCCTGCGCACCAAATCGAAAATAAATTTTTTCGTTCCTTCTGTTTTTATTCTGAATTCGTAAACGGGTAAATTTAATTCCTGCATCGGCTTTTTTCGTTACTTAACTTATAAACAAATATTGCAGGCCAACCGGAAAAATGTACTTTTGTGTTGACCTGGATTTTTGAACAAATTAAACGATTCTGCTGTAATTTTAGGGAAATGAAAACAAAAAAAGAAATTGTAGATAACTGGCTCCCGCGCTATACAGGAAAAAAGCTGGAAGATTTTGGTGATTACATTCTGCTCACCAACTTCGCCAATTACGTTGAAAAATTTTCGCTGCGTTTTGAAGTACCCATTGTGGGCAGCGACAAAAATATGCCAAACGCCACCTCAGAAGGTATCACCATCATAAATTTTGGTATGGGAAGTCCCAATGCAGCAACCGTAATGGATTTATTAAGTGCACTGAAACCCAAAGGTGTGTTGTTCCTTGGCAAATGCGGGGGCCTGAAAAAGAAAAACCAGTTGGGCGATTTTATCCTGCCCATTGCAGCCATCCGCAACGAAGGAACATCGTCTGACTATATGCCTCCCGAAGTTCCTGCCCTGCCGGCATTTAATATTCAACGGGCGGTTTCTCATGTGCTGCGAAACTCTGGTCACGATTACTGGACAGGCGTAGTTTACACCACCAACCGCCGGGTGTGGGAGTACGACGAAAAATTCAAAAAATACCTGACTAAAACACGGGCAATCGCCATCGATATGGAAACGGCAACGCTTTTTACCGTGGGTTTTGCCAATAAAATTCCAATCGGGGCACTTTTGCTGGTTTCTGACCAACCCATGATTTCGGCCGGGGTAAAAACCAGTGAAAGCGATAAACTGGTTACCTTGAAATATGTGGATGTGCACATTCAGGCCGGAATTGATGCACTGCTGGAAATAAAAAACAACGGACTTTCAGTTAAACACTTAAAATTCTGATATGGAATTTGAAGCCATCATGCAAAACCTGAAAAAAAAGGTTTACCACCCCATTTATTTACTTCAGGGTGAAGAACCCTATTTTATCGACGAGATTTCAAACTACATAGAAAAAAATGTACTTTCAGAAGCCGAAAAAGGATTTAACCAAACCATTTTTTACGGAAAAGATACTGAAGAACAGACCATTGCCGAAACTTCGTGGCGCTACCCGATGATGACAGAAAAACAAGTTGTTATTGTTAAAGAAGCACAAAGCCTGAAAAAAATTGAAAACCTTGCCCCGTATGCCGAACGGCCAATGTCCTCGACCATTCTGGTGCTCAATTTCAAATACAAAAACCTGGATGCACGTACCAAACTCTACAAAGCCATAAAATCGAAGGGCGTAATTCTTACCACAAAAAGGCTTTACGAAAATCAGGTGCCGGTCTGGATTGACAAATACCTGAAACAACACGAATACACGATAACACCGCAGGCTTGCCAGATTTTAACCGACTCGCTGGGCACCGGGCTCAGCAAAATAGCCAACGAACTGAATAAACTGGTAATAGCAGTAAAAGATACCAACCGGATTACACCCGAACACATTGAAAAAAACATTGGGCTGAGCAAGGATTTTAATGTGCTTGAACTGCAGGATGCCCTGGCTGCCAAAAACGTACTTAAAGCCAACAAAATCATCAACTACTTTGGCGCCAATCCACAGCAGAACCCCATACAGATGACCATTGCCACACTGTTTGGTTATTTTTCCAAAATCTTTGCTTACCACTTTCTAAAGGATAAATCGGAGCAAGGCGCCATAAAAACCATGGGCGGTCATCCGTTTTACATCAAAAAAATAATTGCAGCTTCAAAAAAATACAATCCCACCAAGTTGTATGAAATAATGGGGATTTTACGCGAATACGACCTGAAAAGCAAAGGATTGGGTGTTTCCACACTCACCGACCAAGCCGAACTGCAAAAAGAAATGATTTATAAAATTTTACACTGATGATAACATACTTTATAATCGGAATAACTGCTGTGGTTTCCTTTCTAGCGTTCCAGAATGTATCGCTGATGGAAAAACTCCAGTTCAACGCAGCGCAGGTGGTTCACCGGAAACAATATTACCGTTTAATTTCACATGCGTTTGTGCACGTAAGCTGGACCCACCTGATTGTGAACATGCTGGTTCTGTATTTTTTCGGAAGAAATGTGGAGACTTACTTTGGTTACTTTTTCGGGAATAAAGCTGTTTTTTACTTTATCCTGCTCTATTTGGGCGGCATGCTGGCATCCAATATCTGGAGCCTGATTAAGCACCAAAACGATTACTATTACAACGCAGTGGGCGCTTCAGGAGCGGTATCTGCTGTGTTGTTCACCTTTATTTTTCTCGACCCGTGGGAAATGCTTTACCTGTTTGCCATTATCCCCATTCCGGGAATTGTTTTTGGGGTGGGTTACCTTATTTATTCTTACCAAATGGGCAAACGCAAAACAGACAATGTGGCCCACGATGCACACTTTCTGGGTGCCGTTTTCGGGTTTGTTTTTCCCATTATTTTAAAGCCTGATCTGTTTAGCCGGTTTATCGAACTTTTACCAAATTTCTGAAAAAATGAAGATTGAAGCAACCACACCGGAACAATACATCGAACAACTTCCTGATGACAGAAAAGAAGTCGTTTCAAAACTCAGAAAAGTAATTCTTGAAAACCTGTCCGAAGGATTTGCCGAAGAAATGAGTTACGGAATGATTGGGTATGTGGTTCCCAAATCAATTTACCCGGAAGGTTATCGTTCGAATCATGAATTGCCGCTTCCGTTTATCAATCTGGCATCACAAAAAAACCACATTGCAATTTATCATTTTGGTTTGTATGCCCACCAAAACCTTATGGACTGGTTTCTTCAGGAATATCCAAAACACATAAAAACCAAACTTGATATGGGAAAAAGCTGCCTTCGGTTTAAAAAGCCGGAACAAATTCCTTTTGAACTGATTGGCGAACTGGCAGGAAAAATGACCGTAGAAGAATGGATTAAAATTTATGAGAAAAATTTGAAACGATAAGACGGTTTTGGATACCTATTCCAAAAACCAAAAAATGAACCAACATATTTTTTTCGATAACCTTACTGCAACTATTGGAGCTCTGGCAACAGGAAAAAAGAAGTTTTTCAGCCAAAGTTTGAAAAGTCAGGGGTTTTCAGCGCTGATTAATAATACAGAAATTCATTTGTCCGGAAAATTTCAGGAAGGAACTTATGAACTTGAGGCTGAAACTCCCGTTGGAATTTTGGACCCGGCTTTCAAAGTCGTAAAATGGCATGGAAATAATTTCCCAACAATCATTTACCATCACGGAAACAACGAACGACCTTTCGATTTCAGAAAAAGTGCAAAAAACACGTTTTTCCAGATATTTGTGAACTCGCCGGAAGAAATTAAAGCAAACTTAATTGTGGTAAGAGCACCGTTCCATAACAGCTCAATAAAAGCATACCAGGAAAAAATGACTGATTTGCAGAACTTTGCTACAATGATTGCCACATCGGTAAAATTAAACGAAGCTATTATTTCTGAGTTGAGCAGCAAGGGCTGTGACAAAATTCTGACATCGGGAATTAGTTTGGGCGGATGGGTGACCAACCTGCACCGAAGTTATTTCAATACTTCCACAGTTTATATTCCATTAATGGCCGGTACATTTTTGGGGGAATTATTTATTCGCAGCAAATACAAAAAGCTTACTTCTGAAAATGCGCTTAAAAATGCCGAAGCTTTAAAAAATGTTTTGAATTTTGACGAGGCATTTAAAAAAGTAAACAGCCCCAATGTATTTCCCTTGCTGGGCCGTTACGACCAGTTTATCGAGTACCAAGTGCAAAAAGAAAGTTACACCGGACATCCGGTAAAAGTTATTAAAAACGGACATATAACCGGCGCGCTGAACACAAAAGCCCTCAGAAACCATATTTTGGATGTACTCCAGAAAAATTAAAATCCAATGCCGGAGAACCTGAAAAAATGGACAACAGCTCATAATCTCGAAATCCTGAAGGTTTTAAACGGAAGGAGCAACGTTTATTTTGTATGGAACGGAACCAGTGGGTTATTGGTTGACACCGGTAAAAAATCTTCCGGGAAAAAGCTGAACAAGAATCTTCAACAGTTAAAAAATGAAGGGAAAACCATAGATTTTCTGGCACTTACCCACACACACTATGACCACTGCCAGAATGCCGCAAAAATCCAGGCGCAGGAAAACTGTAAAATTCTGGTAAGCAAAAAAGAAGCAGAATTTTGCAAAAACGGATTTACGCCGCTGCCTTCGGGAACGTTTAAATTCTCAAGGATTATTGTTGGTTTGGGAAAACGGCTCAAAATAAAACGTTTCAGTTACGAAACGTTCAAGCCTGATATTCTAATTGAAAATGAATTGGAATTGCAGGAGTTCGGAGGACTGGTTCGCATCATTTCAACGCCCGGCCACACTGCAGGCTCGTTAAGCATTTTGGTTGACAATGAAATTGCCCTGGTAGGCGACACACTTTTTAGCATTTTCAAAAATTCGGTTTTTCCCCCTTTTGCCAACGACGTGCCGGAATTGATAAAAAGCTGGGGAAAACTTTTAAACACCAGGTGCCGGTTGTTTTTGCCCGGCCACGGAAGAGAAATTTCAAGGAAATTGCTGAAGGAAGAATGGCAAAAATACCACTGGAAACCGATTTGCATTTCATAAAACAGTTGTAAAATTTTGGCAATTTAATGAGATTATGGCATTTTTAGGGTGAACTCAAAAAAAACCAAAAATGAAGCGAAAACAGACCATTACCATTCTGATTGGCTCCATCATTATTTTGTCTGTAATTGCAACCCTGGTGGGAATATTTACTACTGGCGGGCCTGGGAATTTCGATTATGAAACCATTCGTGGAAAAATAGTAACCATTTACGGGAAAGGAATTTACAAACACATGTCAGCCGATGTTGCCATTCAGGGAATAGCGCAGGATGTGGTAACACTCGCTATCGGAATTCCGCTTTTAATTATTGTGCTTTTCAGTTACCGAAGAGGTTCGGTAAAAGGACATTTTTTGCTTACCGGAACAGTTGGTTACTTTTTTGTAACCTACCTGTTTTACACGGCCATGGGCATGTACAATGAACTTTTCCTGGGTTACGTAGTGCTGCTCGGCTTAACTTTTTTCGCCTTATTCAATCTGTTCATTTCTTTCGATTTAAAAACAATTTCAAGGTATTTTTCATACCGGGCGCCTGCAAAATTTACCGGTGGTTTTCTGATTTTTAATTCCGTCGCCATAGCCCTCTTGTGGCTGGGCCGGGTGGTCCCTCCCCTGCTCGATGGCTCAGTTTACCCGGTTGATTTGCAACACTACACCACCATGATTGTGCAGGGGTTCGATTTGGGCCTGCTCCTGCCGATTTCATTTGTGGCCGGTTGGTTGCTTCTGAAAAAAAGACCAATGGGATTTTTGACGGGCGTTCCTTATATTGTCTTTCTTGCGTTATTAATGACCGCTCTCAGCGCAAAAATCATCGCCATGGGAATCAATGGTGTGAATATCATCCCGGCGGTTTTTATTATTCCTGCAATCAATCTGGTTACCATTTTATGTGCATTTTTAATGGTGAAAAACATCAAAAAAAACAGGATATGACTTCATTCAAACAAAAAATAAAAGAAGAAACTTCGGTTGTATTGGGAAACACAACCTCCCGGAAAAGTGAAATTTTAACTGAAAAAGAAATACTTCACCTTCCTGCGCCAGTTCAAAAGTGGCTGAAAGTTTCGGGAGCAATTGGTAAAGAAAAAATCAGGACAGTCGCTTTAAAACAAAGCTTTCAAATGAAACTGAAACCTGAACAAAAAAATTGGAAACAGGCCATTACCCAGCAGTTTTTTAATGCTGAAAACCCGGCATTTATCTGGACGGTTCGAATGAAAATGGCGCCTTTTGTTTCGGTACTCGGGCGCGACAAATTTATCGACGGTAAAGGCGAAATGCAGATGACGCTGAACGGAATTCTCAACCTCGGAAAAGAAACCGGCGAAAAAATGGACGAAGGCACATTACAGCGCTACCTGGGCGAAACCGTTTGGTTTCCATCGGGGATGGTAAGTCCTCATATTTCATGGCAGGAACTGGACCCACACTCCGCAAAAGCAACCATGAATTTCAAGGAAACATCCGGTTCGGGCAATTTTTATTTCAATAGCGAAGGGATTTTCGAAAAATTTGTTGCTATGCGCTATTATGGAAACGCAAAGGATGCCAAACGTTATGAATGGATAATAACCGCGCAGGAACATGCTGAATTTAACGGCATTAAAATCCCTTCTAAATTGGAAGCTACGTGGATGCTGGACTCCGGCCCGTGGACGTGGCTAAAACTCGAAATTGCTGAAGTGGATTACAATCCTGACCCAAAAAATCTGAACCAGCTCATTTAAAATAGCAATAAAAAAAAACGATTCAGGCATCATTTCTAATTGAATTTGTAATTTTTGCATACTGTTAAAGACGAATCCTCCGATTTATTAAAAAGCCAAAATGAAGACAATGAAAAGAGTATTTCGCTTTCTTTTAAAAGCGATTAAATGGACATTTATCGTAATCATTGCACTGGCAATGGTTTCTGCCTTGTACAATTTGACACTTCCAACGCAGTCAAAAATTACTGAAAAACTCTCGGAAAAAGAAAAAGCTTACATTGCCGAAGCCATGAATCTGCAACTGAACCTGGGCAATTCGGTTTGGCCGGGCTGGGGCGAGCAGCAAATCCCGGTTATGGTTTACAATGAAAAATATGCTTTTTTAACCGGTTATGCCAATCCCCCGGCAGGTTGGAAAAAAATGCCCGCCGAAGAATTCAGGGGAAGTGACTGGAAACCTGTTGAAGACGATGATTTTTTCGGAGAGGTGTACTACCGCCAGCCGCTACCCAATCCGGAAATCATACCCGAAAATTTTACAGTAAAAGTGGGCGACCGCTGGGTAGTTACCATGCAAACCAAAGAGTATGCAGCAGTGGCTTTTTACAACGGCTTTAAAGAAGAACTTCCGCCGGTTTTGAACGCTGTTTTTCCCTATAAAATTTTCTGGAATTTGCTTATGGGGAAAGCTGAAAATTACATTGAAGGAATGACTCATGAAGCTTTTCACGCTTTCCAGGGAACGGTTGTTCCTGCGCGTTTGGCTGATGGTGAAAACGCAGCCCGCCTTTCGTCGGAATACCCATGGGAGCAACCCAAAAACACCGAATGTTGGAAAGAAGAAACCCATTTACTCCTTCAGGCTTACCGCTCAGAAAACAAGGACAGAATGCACTATTACACCATTCAGTTTCTTAAAAAAAGAGAAGAGCGCAGGCAAACTGCAAATCTTTCAGAAGAATTTATTCAGTACGAAAAAAACCGGGAATGGTTGGAAGGCCTCGCAAAATATGCCGAACTGAATATCGGGCTGGAAGCAGAAAACAATCCGGGCTACAAACCGGTGGAGTCCATTAAAACTATTTCAGATTTTAAAAATTACAAGAACCGTTCATCCTGGTTAAAACGGCAGGTAAATGAAGTAAAACGAACAGCATCGCGCCCCGGAGAAAGCCGTTTTTATTACGGCGGAATGCTGCAGGCCCTTATGCTTGACCGGCTGATGCCCAACTGGAAAAATTCGGCATTTGATGAAAATATTTACCTGGATGATATCCTTAATAAAGCAGTTGAAAACAGTTAATTCAAACCAGATGAAAAAATTTGTAATTATTGGAATGATTGCGCTTCTGGCATGTTCGCCTGAAGTAAAAAACGGAGAATTAATTTTTACCGAAGTCCGGCCTGAAAGTGGATTCAACTTTCCTTATTTTCTTTTTATTCCCGATAAAATGAGTGTTCAAAATGAACAGGTTTTAATTGTGGAACCCAACAACTCAGGATTTGTAGATGACGACCTGCAAAAGCACATTGAAAAGGCCCAACGAACTGCTAGCAGGGAATTTTATACCGGGAATTATGTGGCCCGAAAACTGCAGTATCCGCTGCTTGTGCCGGTATTTCCGCGTGCCAGAACCAACTGGAAAATTTACACTCACGCCTTCGACCGTGACCTGGCTCATCAAAAAAACAATGAACTGGAACGAATCGACTTGCAACTGCTGGCTATGGTGGAAGATGCCAAAAAGAAACTCTCAGAAAAAGGATTCCTGTTGAATGAAAAATTTTTGATGACTGGCTTTTCGGCATCGGGAACATTTGTGAACCGGTTTACGGCAATTCATCCAGAAAAAGTGCTGGCTGCCGCAGCTGGTGGATTGAACGGGCTGGTGATGATTCCACTTTCAGAACTGGAAAACGAATCCTTAAACTTTCCGCTGGGGGTGAATGATTTTCAAAACCTGTTTGGGAAACCGTTTAATACCGACGCATTTAAAAATACGCCGCAGTTTCTGTTTATGGGCGAACTGGACGACAACGATGCCATTCCGTATGAGGACGGTTACGATTTGGATGAACGCGAACTGGTTTTTAACCTGCTTGGCGAAGAGATGCAACCTGCCCGCTGGCAAAAATGCAGGGAAATTTATGAGAAAGAAAACGTAAATGCCACGATAAAAACTTTCCCCGGAATTGACCACGAACAACCCGAATCGGTAAAAAATGAAATCGTGGAGTTTTTCAAAAATCACATCAATTAAAGAATGTCGCATTTTTCCAATTATGAGTATCAATTGTAAAATATTTTTGTCGGGTCAATTCAAAGTCAAATTTTAAAAATTTCAGAAAATGGAAAAACTTATTTCATGGGTGGAAATCCCGGCAGAAAATTTCGAACGTGCAGTTAATTTTTACAACGCAGTTTTTAATCTCAGTTTGGAGGGCATCGATTTCGGCGTAGAAAAAATGGCCTGTTTCCCTTCGGGCGAAGGAGCCATTTCGTTAGCACCAGGTTTTAAGCCATCGAAAGACGGCGTAATTGTAAGTCTGAACGCCGGAAAAAACCTGGAGGCCACGCTCGAAAAAATCGTTCAAAACGGTGGTTCAGTGGTTCAGCCCAAAACAAAAATCGAAGCTGAAGGACGCGGTTACTTTGCCCTATTCACCGATTCCGAAGGAAACCGGATGGGACTTTATGGCGACATGTAACATCTGACCGTCTTTAAATGAATTGCTGTTGGTTAAAAGGCAAAAAATCTTTTCAACCAACAGCAATTTTCAACTGATTTTTATAATGAACCGATTACAATTCTTTTTTTGAGATTTAAGATTTTTGGATTCATCTGATAATAAATTAATTTTGAACGAAAAAGAAAATGTTGTTTGAATGGGACGATAAAAAACGTTTTTTGAATCTTGAAAAGCACAATATTGATTTTGCTGATGTAATTCAATTATTTAAAAATCCATATTTGGTCAAAGAAGATAAAAGAAAAGATTATGGCGAAAAGCGTTGGATTGCGCTCGGAATTGTAAAAAACGGAATAGTCGTTGTTGTCTTTACTAACAGAAAACAAGCGATTCGGATTATTTCAGCAAGGAAAGCTAACAAAATTGAAAGGAGTATTTATCATGAAAAATTTAAAAAACATGGATAGTAAAAAAAATAATAAAAATGACTCAGAAATAAATTATTCTGATATTCCTGCCACAGATGTTGAATTTTGGGAAGATGCAGTTGCCGTATATCCACAAAAAAAAGTATCTGTTCAATTAAAAATTGATGAGGATATTGCAATTTGGCTGAAAGAGTTGGGCCATGATTCCGACAATGCTGTTAATAATTTATTACGGTCTTACTTTATTAGTACAAAACGTTTTGCTGAGAAATAGTTTATACTGTAAAAGTTAATCCAAAACATGAATTTCCAGAATGCTTTTCCTTCCCAAGCCCTGGCACCATTTATTAAAAAATACTGGGCATTGGAGAATTGTCTGCCGGCAGGCGAAAAGCACATACAACGCATTGTGCCCAGCGGCCTGCCGGAGCTCATATTTTACTTTGAACACCGGCCAAAAACCGTCGGCTATAAAAAATCAATTCCGGAAAACACCTGTATTTCAGGGCAGCAAAAAGAATTTTACGATCTTCAAATTTCCGGTAAACTTTCGCTTTTTTCCATCTTGTTTCAGCCGCACGGAGCAGCTCAGATTTTTGATGTACCCATCAATCAACTCTTTGAGCAAAATGTTCCGCTGGTATTCATCGTAAATCACGAAGCAACTGATTTGGAAACAAAACTTCAGGAAACCAACACTTTTCAGGAAAAAGTAGCAATTGCTGAAAAGTTTTTACTGGCGAGGCTGAAAAATTACTACAAACACCACGAATTCAACAGAATAAATTTTTGTCTTTCGGAAATTAACCGCACGAAAGGACTGATTTCCACAGAAAAACTGTCGGGATTAACCTGCCTGAGCCGCAAACAGTTTGAACGAAATTTCTCGGCATTTGTGGGAACATCACCCAGGCAATTCCTGAAAACAGTGCGTTTCCAACATGCGCTCCATATCAAATTCAGACAAAAATCAATGTCACTCACACAACTTGCGTGCGATTGCGGCTATTACGACCAGTCGCACATGATTAACGATTTTAAAAGACTTTCGGGTTATACTCCGGGCGAATATTTTGCTGAATGTGAACCGTATTCCGATTATTTTCAGTAAAAAAGGATTCCATCTTTTTCTGATTCTTTTTCTACCTGGTTCAAAAAAAATGGAATCCTGAAAGAATTAAAGTTGTTTAAAAAAGTCATTCCCTTTGTCGTCAACTATAATGAAAGCGGGGAAATTCTCCACTTTAATCTTCCGCACCGCCTCCATTCCCAGCTCTTCAAAATCGATTACTTCAACCGACTTGATGCTGTCTTTTGCCAGAATGGCCGCCGGACCGCCGATGGAACCAAGGTAAAATCCGCCATGCTTTTTGCAGGCGTCGGTTACGGCTTGCGAACGGTTTCCTTTGGCCAGCATTACCATGGAGCCGCCGTGGCTCATAAACTCATCCACGTAAGGATCCATCCTGCCGGCAGTTGTTGGTCCGAAACTTCCCGAAGCCATTCCTTTGGGTGTTTTAGCCGGCCCGGCATAATAAATCGGGTGGTTCTTGAAATATTCGGGTATGGGCTGACCTTCGTCAAGCATTTTTTTGATTTGCGCGTGGGCAATGTCACGAGCCACAATCAGGGTTCCGTTCAGGTTCAACCGTGTTTTCACGGGATGTTTGCTCAACTCTTTCAGAATGTCTTGCATGGGCTGGTCAAGGTTTATATCAACAGCAGGCTGCAAATACGGCGCTTCTTTGGGCAGGAATCGCGCCGGATTTTTCTCCAGTTCTTCCAGGAAAATTCCGTCGGCAGTAATTTTTGCCTTGATGTTACGGTCGGCACTGCAGCTTACACCGAGTCCAACCGGACACGAAGCTGCATGGCGTGGCAACCGGATTACCCGAACATCGTGTACAAAATATTTTCCACCAAACTGGGCACCAATGCCACTTTCGCGGCAAATTTGCGTTACTTTTTCTTCCCACTCCAAATCACGGAATGCCTGTCCGCCTTCGTTTCCTTCTGTAGGTAAATGATCAAAATATCCGGCAGATGCTTTTTTCACTGCAGCCAACGTTGCTTCTGCCGAAGTTCCGCCAATAACAAGTGCCAGGTGATATGGAGGACAAGCAGAAGTTCCCAAATCGTTAATTTTCTCCCGAACAAATTTTGTCAGATTTTCTTCTGTTAACAACGATTTTGTTTGTTGATATAAAAAGCTTTTATTGGCCGAACCGCCACCTTTTGTAATAAACAAAAATTCGTACGTGTCGCCTTCTTCTGCATAAATATCGATTTGCGCCGGCAGATTGGTACCGGTATTTTTTTCTTCGGTCATGCTAAACGGAACCACCTGCGAATACCTCAGGTTTTTTTCCTTAAACGTATCGAAAATTCCCTTCGAAATGTGCCTGGCATCGTTTACACCAGTGAACACGTTTTCACCTTTTTTTCCCATAACTATTGCTGTTCCGGTATCCTGACAAGTCGGCAATTCACCCTCAGCCGAAACCACCTGATTCAGCAACATGGTATGCGCCACAAAACGGTCGTTGTCGGTTGCTTCCGGGTCTTTCAGAATATTCGCCAATTTTTCCAAATGAGCTGCCCGCAAGTAAAACGACACATCGGTGAAAGCCTCCCTGGCCAGTAACTCCAGTCCTTCCGGAGCCACTTTCAGCAATTTGCGCCCATCGCATTCCACCTCTGAAACAAAATCCCTGGTTAGCAACCGGTATTCGGTTTCATCTTTTAATATCGGAAACGGTTTCTGGTATTTAAAATCTGTCATTTTTTTGTTGTTTAAATTGAACGTTGTGCAAAGATATAACTTTCGAAATTTAACTGTTAACAATTCTGGGTTGCTCATCATGTTTAACAGAATTTTCTAAATTTGGCTTCGAATTAGAAACTTTCGTGTATTAGGAATTACCAGCAAAAACGATTCGAATGAAAAAGTTACTTTTTGTTTTTTTTATAGCCTTTTTGGTGCTTGTTCAGCAAAGTCAGGCTCAAACCGGCTCACTTTCAGTAAAAACCTGGATTTCAGAAGAAGTTCAAAATGAAAATAAACCCAGCGGAAGAATTTACCTGTTTGTCAGCACAAGCCAAATGAATCAGCCACGCAGAAATACCTGGCCAACTAAATCGAATATGATTTTTGCAAAAAACCTTGAGAACTGGGAAAAAAACAATGTATTTACTTTTGATGCATCAGCGGAGTTTACCAAATCGTTTGATATTTCACTCGGTGAATTTCCGCATGGAAATTACACTGTTCAGGTACTTTGGGATCAGGACATGCAGGAATCGCGAATAAATGCACCAGGAAATTTGTACAGTGAATCGGTGCGAATTGATTTTCAAAAAGATGAAACATTTGAATTGCCGCTTAAATTTAAAATTGAGCCTCAGCAACTTGCCGAACATCCGTTGTTAAAAGAAGTTGAATACCGAAGTCCGGTGCTTTCGGAATGGTGGAATAAAGAAATGCGCATAAAAGCGGCGGTTTTGTTGCCTTCCTCATTTTATAGCGAACCAGACCGCAAATATCCGGTGCGTTACAACATTGCCGGTTACGGCGGCCGTTACACCCGTGCCAACCAGTTTGTTCAGTGGGATAAATCTTTTCTCGACTGGTGGCAGTCGGACAAAGCACCGCAAATTATCAATGTTTTTCTGGATGGCGAAGGTCCGTTTGGCGACTGCTACCAGCTAAATTCAGAAAACAGCGGGCCTTACGGAACGGCTTTGATTCAAGAATTAATTCCGTTAATTGAAACGCAGTTCCGTGGAATCGGTGAGCCGGAATCACGGTTTGTGGATGGTTGCAGCACCGGTGGCTGGGTTTCGCTGGCTATACAACTGTTTTATCCCGATTTTTTTGGCGGATGTTTTTCCTACAGTCCGGATCCGGTTGATTTTGAAAACTTCCAGCTCATCGATATTTACCGCGATGAGAATGCTTTTATAAACGAGCATGGCTACCTTCGCCCAATAGTACGTGACATTTCAGGCGAACCTGTGGTTTCACAAAGGGATTTTATTCAGTTTGAAAATGTATTGGGGTGGAACGACACCTACACTACATCGGGCGGGCAGTTTAGCGCTTTTACAGCACTTTACAGTCCGAAAGGTGAAGATGGCCTTCCCAAACCGTTGTTCGACCCGAAAACCGGAGAAATTAACCACGAAGTGGCTGAACACTGGCGCAAATACGATCTGAAACATTACGTTGAAACCAACTGGGAAACACTGGGACCGAAAATACAGGGAAAGATTTGGATTTGGATGGGCGACATGGATGAATTTTACCTCAATCATGCCCTTCGCGCTTTTGATGAAATGCTGCAAAAAAAGGAAAATCCAAAGTCAGATGCCGTTATTCAATTTTCTCCCATGACAGGACATTGCAGTGGATTTAATGACAGGAAAGTGCTGTTGCAAATAGAGGAAAAATTGAAAGCAAACCAAAATTAGAATCTTCTGGATAGTCCTAATCGAAATTTAGCCTGAACTAATTTTCATTCCACTCCAGTTTGCGGTCAACCCTGAAAACAATTTTATGATTGTCTAAAAGCCATTTTAACACTTCCATTGATTTTTCGCGATTTCCCTTCAACTTTAAAAGCAGATTTTCATAAGAACTTGGTGTTTCCAAAATCTTTTTCACCTGTTTGCTGATTTCATTAAACTCAAAAGAAGTGAGCCCGATTTTGTGCATGGCCAGACAAACATCGCAAATGCCACACTCAGGCGAATCGCTTTCACCGAAATACTGCAAAAGCAACTGGCTCCGGCAGGTGGTAGTGCTGGTTGCATAATGAATTACTGCTCCCACCCTGGCCAAAAAATCTTTTTTTCTGAAATCGTAATTCTCTTTTGAAATTTTAAGCCGGTTCAAACTGATTCTTTCTTTGCTGAAATAAATAAACGGATTCCGGTTTCGCGGAACATAGTCGATTATTTTTGATTTCCGCAAATGTTTCAAAAAATTATAAACGGTATCCTGATCGATTCCTGCTCTGCGTCCCAGCAATTCCTCGTCAATGTTTACATAGCCGTTAAACAAGCCTGTATAAGAGCGAAGGATAAGTTTAATAAATGCATCAAATGTTTCGTTCGCAACCTGAAATTTATACAATTCATCGCGTGAAACGGAAAAATAAATTCGGGAAGGATTATCCATTTCTTCAGTAAATTCCAGGTATCCTTCACGCTGTAAAATTTTCAGACTGTTATAAACCATAGCCTGCTGAAATTTAAAGGTTTGTGCGAAATCCTGCAGGCTGAATTCAAAAACCTGGCCTTTTCCAAAACCTTCGGCTATTTGCAGATAATTGCATAGTGCCTGGTAAATACGTTTAATGTTCTCAATTTCAGGAAATGCAACAGTAACATGCTTTTTCAGCTTGGTTTTGTCGGCATTGCTGAACAGAAGCACTGCTGCCGCCTTTTTTCCATCGCGCCCTGCCCTGCCCGCTTCCTGAAAATAAGCCTCCAGTGAATCGGGTGGATCAACATGAACCACAAAACGCACGTCGGGTTTGTCAATTCCCATTCCGAAAGCATTGGTAGCCACAATCACACGGTTTTTTCCAGCCAGCCATTCATCCTGCTTTTCGTGCCGAACACCAGTGCTTAAGCCGGCATGAAAAAAATCAGCCGAAATTTTGTTTTTCCGCAGTTCTGTTGCTATTTCACGTGTTCCCTTCCGGCTGCGCACATAAACCACTCCCGAGCCTTTTACCTTTTTAAGCGTTTCCAGCAAATACCCCATTTTGTCTTCGCGGAACCGAACCAGGTAACTCAGATTTTCGCGCTGAAAAGACATACTCAGCACGTTAGGCTTTTCAAAACCCAGTTTATCCTGAATATCTTCCACAACTTTTGGGGTGGCAGTGGCGGTTAAGGCCAGAAATTTAACGCCTGGCAACAGCTCCCGCAACTGAATGACAGTCATGTAACTTGGCCTGAAATCGTATCCCCACTGCGAAATACAATGCGCTTCGTCAACCGTTATCAGGTTAACGTCCATTTTTGCAAGACGCTCCTTAAAAAATTCGGAGTTTAACCTTTCGGGCGAAACATACAGAAATTTGTAATCGCCCCAAACAGCATTGTCAAGCGTCACTTTTATTTCCATGTGCGACATTCCGCTGTGAATTTTCAGGGCTTTAATTTCTCTTCGATGAAGATTTTCAACCTGATCTTTCATAAGCGCAATAAGCGGGGTAATTACAATACAAATTCCTTTTTGGGAAAGGGAATAAACCTGGAAAGTAATGGATTTTCCGCCGCCGGTTGGCATCAGGCCAAGCGTATCTTTTCCTGCTGCAACCGATTCAATAATTTCAAGTTGCAACGGCCGGAATTCAGTATATCCCCAGTACTTGTTTAATATTTCGCTGAAATTTCCCATTCAATAGCCGTCAAATCCATTTCCAGTAACAACTGTTGCCTGTAAAATTAATATTTCCTTCCGATTTTAATGTTTAACAATTTTTATTAGACTGAATGCCGGCATTCTGCGTTTTATTAACCAGCAATAACCTAAATTTTTGTAGTTTTGCGCTTTATTTTTTAATCATAAAAAGAAGCCCATGTCATTTTTTTCCGATAAAATAATTTTTGAAGGCTTAACATTCGATGATGTTCTTTTAGTTCCTTCATATTCAGAAGTTTTACCTCGCCAGGTGGATCTTACTTCTCACTTTACCCGTTCCATTATCATCAATGCTCCCATTGTAACGGCGGCCATGGATACAGTTACCGAGCATAAAATGGCCATTGCCATTGCGCGCGAAGGAGGAATTGGGGTTATTCATAAAAATATGGACATTGAAGAACAGGCTCACCAGGTAACCACTGTTAAAAGGGCTGAAAACGGAATGATTTACGACCCGATTACTATTACCCAGGATAAAAAAGTTGCCGATGCATTGGGAATTATGGCCCAGTACAAAATTGGCGGAATTCCTGTGGTTGACAGGGAAGGGCATCTTCAGGGGATTGTTACAAACCGCGATTTACGGTTTGAAAAAGACATGAACCGTCCGATAAAACATGTGATGACCAGTGAGAACCTGGTTACAACTACCGAATCGACCGACCTGGAAAAAGCTGCAGAAATTCTTCAGCACTATAAAATTGAAAAACTGCCGGTAGTGGACAAAAACAACAAATTGATTGGGTTGGTAACTTACAAAGACATTACCAAAGCCAAAGACAAACCGTTGGCCTGCAAAGATGAAAAAGGCCGGTTGCGGGTTGCCGCTGGAATTGGCATTGCTGAAAACACCATGGACCGCGTGGACGAACTGATTAAAGCTCAGGTTGATGCACTGGTTATTGATACTGCCCACGGCCATTCGAAAGGTGTGGTTGAAATGTTGAAACGCATAAAAGCGAAATATCCTGAAAAAGATATTGTAGCCGGAAATATTGGAACTGAAGAGGCTGCAAAAGCCCTGGTAAAAGCTGGCGCTGATGCCGTAAAAGTGGGTATTGGACCAGGTTCAATTTGTACCACCCGGGTAATTGCAGGAGTAGGAATCCCGCAACTTTCGGCAGTGTACAGTGTGGCTAAGGCCATTAAAGGAAGCGGAATACCGGTAATTGCCGACGGTGGTGTACGCTATTCGGGCGATATTGTGAAAGCGATAGCAGCCGGCGCAAATTCAGTTATGGCGGGAGGTTTGTTTGCAGGAGTTGAAGAATCTCCGGGCGAAACCATTTTGTATCAGGGAAGGAAATTCAAATCGTACCGTGGCATGGGTTCTATTGAGGCTATGCAAAAAGGTTCCAAAGACCGCTACTTTCAGGATATGGAAGAAGACATCAATAAACTTGTTCCCGAAGGAATTGCCGCACGGGTTCCCTACAAAGGCACATTGTACGAAGTTCTCTATCAGCTCCTAGGAGGCTTGCGTGCCGGAATGGGATATTGTGGCGCAATTAATATTGACCAGTTACAACAAGCTAAATTCACCAAAATAACCAATGCAGGAGTGCAGGAAAGCCATCCGCACGATGTTTCCATCACCCGCGAAGCTCCGAATTACAGCGCACGTTAAAAGTTTTGTAGTATGAAAGGGACAATTTCGTTACTTGTTTTGCTGGGAACAATTTCATTTTTCAATTTGGTTAAAGCACAAAAAAATGATGTGTTGATTACTATTGACAAAACTGAAATAACCCGGCAGGAATTTGAACGCATTTACCGGAAAAACAATCAAAATCTTTTGGAACAATCAGATGTTAAATCGCCAAAAGATTACCTGGACATGTACATTGATTTTAAGCTGAAAGTAGTGGAAGCCATGAACCTGAAAATGGATACCATTCAGGCTTTCAGGGAAGAACTGGCAGGATACCGGAAGGAGTTGGCGGCCCCTTACCTAACCGATATGCAGTACGATGAAAAGCTGATTGAAGAACTTTACCAGCGGATGAAAACCGAAGTAAACGCCAGTCATATTCTTCTTAGATTGCCTGAAAATGCCGCCCCTGAACAAGAGCAGGAAGTTCTGGCTAAAATCAAAACAATTCGGGAAGAAATTATGAATGGCCGGGATTTTAATGAAGCTGCAACAGCATACAGCGAAGACCCTTCGGCAAAAACCAATGGCGGAAAACTCGGTTATTTTACTGCTTTTCAAATGGTTACACCTTTCGAGAATGCAGCTTTCACCACACCCGTAGGTGAAATTTCAGAACCTTTTCGTACTTCGTTCGGATACCACCTTGTTAAAGTTCACGATGTTCGTGAAAACCAGGGTGAAATTCAGGTTTCGCATATCATGAAAATGTTTCCGCAGGGTGAACCTGATTTTGATAAAAGCCAGCTAAAATCCGAAATTGATTCTGTTTACCATGAAATAGTTAACGGAGCGGATTTCGGCGAAATGGCCAAAAAATATTCCGACGACAAACGTTCGGCAGCACAGGGAGGTGAGATGCCTTGGTTCTCAGCCGGACGGATGATTCCCGAATTTTCAGAACCTGCATTTGCTTTGCAAAACATTGGCGACATTTCAAAACCAGTTGAAACTTCATTCGGATTTCATATTATAAAAAAAACCGGGCAAAAGCCTGTTCCACCGCTTGAGGAAGTGCGTGCCGACATTGAAGCACGAATTAAACGCGACCCCGAACGCAGCAACAGCACCCGAAAAGTGTTTATTGAAAAATTAAAGAATGAATATAGTTTTGAAGAAATTAGCGGGAATATTGAAAAAATTATCTCGTTAAATGTGAATGAAAACGAACAGGAAAACCTGCACTTGTTCTCATTTGGTGAAAAAAAATATTCACAGAATGATTTTAATAAATACCTTCAAAACAAAAATATTTCCAACGGAAAATACTCCAACCACTTTGATGACTGGGTTAGTGCCGAAATTATTGCATACGAAGATGCCCAGCTTGAAAAAAAATATCCGGAGTTCAGGTATTTAATGCAGGAATACCACGATGGTTTGCTGCTTTTCAATATTATGGAAGAAAAAATTTGGAAATTTGCAGCCGAAGACACCTTGGGACTTCAGAATTTTTATCAGAAAAACAAAGCAAAATTTAATTGGGAAGAACGGTTTAAAGGATTAATAATAACCTGCAAAAATTCAGAAACCAGAGAAGAAGCTGAAAAATATTTTGAAGCAGAAATGCCGGTGCAGGAAATTGAAGATTTATTAAACGCGGAGGAACAGGCCATTAAAACAGAATCTGGCGCCTGGGAAAAAGGTACAAATTCAACGGTTGATTATTACGTTTGGGACGGGCCAAAACCATCAGGATTAAATCCCGAACTGACCTTTATCAGAGGCGATTTAATTCCGCCCGAACCTAAAACTTTGGATGAGGCCCGCGGGTTATACATTTCAGAATACCAGAACTTTTTGGAAAGTAACTGGTTAAAAGAACTGCGTAAAAAGTACAAAGTAAAAGTGAACAAAAAAATGCTGAAATCGATACCGCATGTTTAAGTCATTTTTTAAATACAGTATCCTGATTTTAGCTGCCACACTTATTTTTGGCTGCAATCCAAACATGCCAGCAAACGACAAAGTTGTTGCTGAGGTGGGTGGTAAAAGACTGTTATTTTCTGAAGTTGCATCAGTTATTCCAAATAACCTGGAGCCGGAAGACAGTGCCGCTATGGCCGAAGATTATATCAGAAAATGGGTGCGTCAGGAACTTATTCTGCAAAAAGCCGAGGAAAACCTTTCTACCGAATTAAAAAACGTAACACGCGAACTTGAAGAATACCGAAAATCGTTAATTATTTTCAGGTACAAAAACGAGTTGATGGCCCAGCGAATGGACACGGTTGTCAGCGATTCTGAAATTCAGAATTATTATACGGAAAACGCGCAAAATTTCAAGTTGACAAAAGCAATTGTTAAAGCTGTTTTTATGAAAGTGCCGGCCGATTTTGCCAATCCGTCCATGTTAAAAGAACTAACCAGTGACACCTCCGCTCCTGGAATCAATGAGATAAGGGATTATTGTATTCAATACGCCAAAAGTTTCGGTATTTATACCGACCAGTGGGTTGAACTCGATGCCGTGATGCAGAATCTTCCAATTTCGGTTGATAACCCGGAACAGTTTTTGAGTAGAAACCAATTCGTTGAACATACCGATTCCAGCTATTATTACCTGGTTGCTATTCAGGATTATATGCTGAGAAACGAACAGGCGCCGGTAGAATATGTGGCAGATAACATTAAAAGTTTAATTTTGAACCGCAGAAAAATATCTTTTCTGAAAAAAGTTGAGGACAATATATTTCAGGAAGGCAGAAATAAAAACAGTTTTAAAATATATAATTCAGAAACAGATGAAACAGAATAAAGTATTGAAAATAGGATTTATTGCATTGTTATCCATCTTTATAACCGGTAATTTGTTTGCACAGGATCAGGTTGTGGATCAGATTGTTGCCGTGGTGGGTGGAAACATTGTACTAAAATCTGACATCGAAAAAATGTACATGGACCAGCAAGCCCAGGGAGTTACCTCCGACGGAGACATGAAATGCGAAATCCTCGAAAATTTCCTAATCGACAAATTGCTTGTTGCCGAAGCCGAACTCGATACACTTATTGAAGTTACCGCCAGTCAGGTTAACCAGCAAATGGACGGCCAAATTCAAATGTACGTTGCCCACTTTGGCTCGGAAAGAGCAGTGGAAAACTTCTTTAAAAAACCCATTGCTGACATCAGGGCCGAAATGAGGCAGGTAATCAGGGATCAGCTTATGAGTTCCCAAATGCGGAATAAAATCGTTCAGGACATTACCGTTACACCATCAGAGGTGCGGCAGTTTTACCGCGGTTTGTCTGAAGATGAAATTCCGATGATTCCTACTCAATATGAATATGCCCAGATTACCATGCGCCCGGAAATTGAACTGGAAGAAGAAAACCGGGTTAAAGCCGAGCTGCGCGAAATTAAAAGACGGATTGAGGCTGGTTCCAGTTTTGCAGCAATGGCCGTTATGTATTCCGAAGGTCCTTCAGCAAACAACGGTGGCGAAATTGGATATCAGGGTCGTGCTCAACTCGACCCGGAATATGCTGCAGCAGCTTTTAACCTGAAAGGCGATAAAATTTCCAACGTGGTTGAAAGTGAATTTGGGTACCACATCATTCAACTCATTGACAGGCGGGCAGACAAAGTGAACACCCGCCATATTTTAATGACCCCAAAGGTTTCTGTTGAAGCAAAAGAATTGGCTGTTAACCGGTTAGACAGTCTATCCAATTTAATTCGTAAAGAAGAAATTACATTTGCACAGGCTGCAGCCCGGTTTTCATCCGATAAAAATACCCGGAATAACGGCGGATTAGCTATAAATCCGAATACCCTTTCATCGAAATTTACCGTTGAAGAACTGGAAGGAAACATCAGTAAGGTTATTTCAAACCTTAAAATCAATGAAATATCAGATCCTTTTGAAACCATTGACCCCGAAACCAGACAATCGGTTTACACCATTGTAAAACTTATCGATAAAACAGAAGGGCATAAAGCCAATCTGCAAAACGATTATCAGCATCTGGCCGACTTGTTTCTGGCTAAAAAAAGGGAAAAAGCGCTGCAGAAATGGATTGATGACAAACAGGCTCAAACCTACATCAGAATTGATGAAACCTATGCCAATTGCAATTTTGAGTTCGACAACTGGATGAAATAATTCCAAAATCCCCTTTTAAAAGGAATAATTTATATGGAAAAAAGTTTTAAAAATGATGTGGAGGCGCTTGATGCATTGCGCAATAAATACGGAGAATTACTAAACGAAATTACCAAAGTTATTTACGGCCAGGACGAAATAGTTACTCAGGTTTTAGTATCCCTTTTCAGTCGCGGACATGTTTTGCTCATTGGCGTGCCCGGGCTGGCAAAAACCCTGCTGGTAACCACAATTGCCAAAATTCTGGGACTAAAATACAACCGTATTCAGTTTACACCAGATTTAATGCCTTCTGATATTATTGGAACTGAAATTCTGGATAAAGAGCGTCAGTTCAAATTTATCCAGGGCCCGTTGTTTTCCAATATCATTCTTGCCGACGAAATTAACCGTACTCCACCCAAAACGCAGTCGGCCTTGCTTGAAGCTATGCAAGAGCGTTCGGTAACTGCTGCAGGACAACGTTTTGAACTCGATAGCCCGTTTTTTGTGCTGGCAACGCAAAACCCAATCGAACAGGAAGGAACCTATCCACTTCCCGAAGCCCAGCTCGACAGGTTTATGTTTTCGGTTTGGCTCGATTATCCAAAATACGAAGACGAAATTACCATTGTTAAAAATACAACCTCTACACTTCAGTTCGATTTAAATGCGGTAATTTCGCGTGAGGAAATCATTTATTTTCAGGACATCATCAGGAAAATACCAATTAATGACAACGTGTTGAACTATGCCGTTACCCTGGCTGCCAAAACCCGGCCTGGAAATGGAATGGCCGCAGAAGTTTCCAACCAGTACCTGAAATGGGGTGCCGGACCAAGGGCATCGCAATACCTGGTTGTAGGAGCAAAAACACATGCTGCACTTCATGGCAAATATTCACCTGACATTGAAGACGTTAAAGCCGTGGCGCCTTCCATTCTCAGACACCGGATTATTAAAAACTACAAAGCTGAGGCTGAAAATATTTCAGTGGAAGAAATCATCAATAAACTGCTCTGATTTCAGTTTCGGATATTTTATTTACAATTCGGATTTACAATCCATTGAAACATCAACTAAAAAATATTGATTTTCAAATTAAAAAATAAAACAAGCGCTGGTCTTATTTCCCGGAAATTGGCTCGCTGCCAGCGTATTTTCAGCATTGCAAACATGCTGTTTGTGTTTGTTTTGTTTTTTTTATTTTTCCCCGGCTATTCTTTTGGACAGGAGAAAAAACGAGTGGAGATTGAACAGGCCGATTACCTGGAAGCTGACGAAAATATTGCACCAAATGCACAACGCCTGGTAGGAAATGTACGCATCAGGCACCAGGATGTTTTGATGTGGTGCGACAGTGCATATACATACACAGGCACCAACCGTGTAGATGCTTTTGGAAACGTTCGCATAAACCAGGGTGACACCATGAATTTATACGCCCGGAAAATTTATTACAACGGTGATATCCGGGAAGCAATGGCTTATCAGGATGTCAGACTTGAAAATAAAAATACAACGCTGTTTACTGATACACTTCAATATGATATGGCCGCCAATATCGGATATTATGAGGATAACGGAAAAATTGTGGACAGCACCAACATTCTAACAAGTGTAATTGGTAAATATTTTATTGACAATGACCTGGTTCATTTTTACCAAAATGTGGAGGCGTATAATGACAATTATACACTCACAAGCGATACACTCTATTACAATACCGAAACCGGAAGGCTATTTATTGTTGGCCCCACTACCATTCGCGATTCTTCAAACACCCTGTATGCAGAAGATGGATGGTACGACACCAAAACCGGCGAAGCCGAATTGTTAAAAAATCCGTTGGTATATAATGAAACCCAACAGTTAAAAGCCAACTACATTAAATACAACGAAGCCGACGGCAATGGAAAAGCTCTGGGAAATGTGCACATGGAAGATTTTGAAAACAAAGTTATTGTTACCGGAAATACATCAGATTACAACGACAAGCTGGAAATTGCCACCGTTACTGACTCGGCTCTGTTTATGATGTATTCAGAAAGTGATACTTTATTTTTGCATGCTGATACGCTTCGAACGGTACCCGATACGGTTGACGGTGAAAAAATAATTCTGGCCTGGTATGGTACCCGTTTTTACCGTAATGATTTACAGGGAGTCTGCGATTCGTTGGTTTACTTTACCAAAGACTCATTAGTACAATTATACAATAATCCGGTAATTTGGTCAGAAGCGCACCAGTTAAGTGCCGACCAGATTGAAATGAAACAAAATACCGATTCACCCGACGAGCTCCACCTCAGAAATAATGGCTTTATCATTTCGAAATTAGATTCGGGGCGATTTGATCAAATCAAGGGAAAATTGATGACTGGCTTTGTGATTAACAACGAACTCAACAGAATTAATGTTGACGGCAACGGACAAACGCTTTACTATGCCCGGCAAGATGAGGAAATTATTGGTTTGAACCGGGTGGAAAGCAGCCGTATTTCCATTCGTTTCCGGGAAGGAAAAATTTTCGGTATTTCCTTTTTTCAAAATCCTGAAGGTGTTTTGAAACCTCTGTTTGCGCTTACTGAGGAAGAAAAAACTCTGTCAGGTTTCGACTGGAAAGTTCATTTGCGCCCGTTATCCCGGCATGATGTGTTTAAACCTAAACAACCCCTCCCCGCTCCTGAAACAGAAAATGCAGAAATTCTCGAAGAAAATGAGTAATTCTTCATTCACAGAAATTCCTGAAAAAAAATCTTTCTTACGGACCCAAAATTAATTCTTACCGGTTAAAATCAGACAAAACAATCTGTTTATTAATTTTTATTAATAAAAAGAGGTTATTTGTTTTCATTTTAAAAAAATATTCTAATATTTGCAGCAAATCGTAAGATAAAAGGAATGAATTTACAAAACAACATAGCACTTCTCAGCCTAATTATTGGTATTATTCTTCTAATTAAGAAGAAATGAGAATGGTGTGTTGTTAATAATAAAACAAGAAACGGAATAGGCCATTCTCAGATAAAGAGGATGGCTTTTTTCATAAAAGGAAATAACAATTCTTAAAATAAAAAACATGAGTGACAGACTTTTCATTTTCGACACCACCTTGCGGGACGGAGAGCAGGTTCCGGGATGTCAGTTGAATACGGTTGAAAAGATTGAGGTTGCAAAGGCCTTGCAGGATTTGGGCGTAGATATTATTGAAGCCGGATTTCCTATTTCAAGCCCGGGCGATTTCGAATCGGTAGTAGAAATTTCAAAAGCGGTTTCATGGCCAACCATTTGTGCCCTCACCCGCGCAGTTCAAAAAGATATCGACGTAGCAGCCGAATCGCTAAAATATGCGAAAAAAGGCCGCATTCACACCGGAATCGGTACTTCACCATTTCACATCAAATATAAACTCAATTCAAATCCTGAAGAAATAATTGAGCGGGCTGTAGCGGCTGTAAAATATGCCAAAAAATATGTGGAAGATGTGGAGTTCTACGCCGAAGATGCCGGACGAACCGATAATGAATATTTGGCAAAAGTGATTGAAGCTGTAATTAAAGCCGGCGCCACAGTTGTAAATATTCCCGATACAACTGGCTATACGCTGCCAAACGAATTTGGAGAAAAAATTAAATTCCTGGTTGAAAATGTTAATGGCATTCATAAAGCAGTTATTTCTACTCATTGCCACAACGATTTGGGCATGGCCACAGCCAACACCATTTCAGGAATTATGAACGGCGCCCGTCAGGCCGAGGTTACCATTAACGGAATTGGCGAACGGGCAGGCAATACTTCGCTGGAAGAAGTGGTTATGACACTGAAAAGCCGGTATGCCGTTTTAGGCATTGACACAGGTATAAACACAAAAAACATTTACAACACCAGCCGGTTGGTTTCACGATTGATGAACATGCCTGTGCAGCCTAACAAAGCAGTGGTTGGTCGAAATGCTTTTGCACACTCGTCTGGAATTCACCAGGATGGCGTATTGAAACACCGCGAAAATTACGAAATTATGGACCCGGCAGATGTGGGAATCAATGAATCTTCGATTTTGTTGACCGCGCGCAGCGGACGAGCCGCACTGAAGCACAGGTTGGAATTGCTGGGATTCGAACTTACCAAAGAAAAACTGGATGAAGTTTACGAACAATTCCTTAAACTGGCCGACAAGAAAAAAGACATTCGCGACGACGATATTGCTTTGCTGGTTGGCGATGCCACTCGTCAGGAACGCCGCATAAAACTCGACTTTTTACAGGTAGTTACCGGAAAAAGTCTTACACCAATGGCTATTGTAAGGCTCGATATTTCAGGCGAAAAATTCGAGGCAACCTCGTCAGGAAATGGCCCGGTGGATGCAGCCATAAAAGCGGTTAAACAAATTATCCACCGCCAGGTTACTATTGAAGAATTTTTGGTGCAAGCGATTACTCGTGGAAGTGATGATATTGGAAAAGTACACATGCAAATTGAATACAACGATGGTATTTTCCATGGGTTTGGAGCGCATACCGATATTGTTACAGCTTCGGTGGAAGCTTTTCTCGATGCAGTGAATAAATTGCCGGTGGCGCAGTAAAGAGTTTGTAGTTCAGAGTTTAAAGTTAAAATTTTCGAGTTTAAAGATTTAAGCACTCAATAAGAGTTCATTATATGGAAAAGAAAACATTGTTTGATAAAATCTGGGATGCACATGTGGTAAAAGAAGTGGAAGGCGGTCCCAATGTGTTGTATATCGATCGGCATCTGATTCACGAAGTAACCAGCCCGGTTGCATTTTTGGGATTGAAAACACGGGGATTGAAAGTATTCAGGCCCGACATGACCACAGCCACACCCGACCACAACGTTCCCACCGAAAACCAGCATCTTACCATTATGGACGAATTGTCGCGCAACCAGGTGGAAATGCTGAAAAGAAACTGCGCAGAGCATGGAATCACTTACCATGATTTGCAAAGTGACGGTCACGGGATTGTGCACATCATCGGCCCCGAACTTGGTCTTACCCAGCCGGGAATGACAATTGTTTGCGGCGACAGTCACACTTCCACTCACGGCGCTTTCGGAACCATTGCATTCGGAATTGGCACCAGCGAGGTGGAAATGGTCTTGGCCAGCCAATGCATTATGCAACCCAAACCCAAAAAAATGCGCATCACGGTAAACGGTGAATTGAAAAAAGGTGTAACGGCAAAAGATATTGCGCTTTACATCATTTCACAAATTTCAACCAGTGGTGGTACCGGCCATTTTATCGAATATGCAGGTTCGGCCATCACCAGTCTTTCCATGGAAGGCCGCATGACACTTTGCAACCTGAGCATTGAAAGCGGTGCGCGTGGCGGAATGATTGCACCCGACGAAACCACCATCAATTATGTAAAAGGACGGCAGTACGCCCCTAAAGGTGAAGCATGGAAAAATGCTGTAGCCCACTGGAATGAACTGAAAAGCGACGAAGGTGCTGTTTTCGATACCGAATATTCATTCAGTGCCGATGATATTGAACCCATGATTACCTATGGAACCAACCCGGGCATGGGGGTTGGAATTACTCAAAATATTCCTACAACAAATGGTATGCAGGGAAGCGACAAAAACACTTTTCTGAAATCGTTGCAATACATGGGGTACCACGAAGGTGAACCCATGCTGGGCAAAAAAGTAGATTACGTTTTTGTGGGAAGCTGCACCAATGGCCGTATTGAAGACTTCCGGGCATTTGCAGGATTTGTGAAAGGTCGCAAAAAAGCGGACAATGTAACAGCATGGCTGGTGCCGGGTTCACAAAAAGTAGAAAAACAAATTCGTGCTGAAGGTCTGGTTGAAATTTTGGAAACTGCCGGTTTTGAACTGCGTCAACCCGGATGTTCTGCCTGTCTGGCTATGAATGAAGATAAAATACCTGAAGGAAAATATGCAGTTTCTACTACCAACCGGAATTTTGAAGGCCGCCAGGGACCGGGCGCCCGCACTATGCTCGCCAGTCCGCTCACCGCAGCAGCAGCAGCAGTTACCGGGGTAATTACCGACCCGAGAGAGTTACTGTGATTTTTTAATGATTAATAATTAGTGATTATTGATTATTTACGCATAAAAACCATCAGTTATGGATAAATATGAACTTAAAAAAAGAACGAAACTGTTTGCGCATCAATGTGTAAAATTTGCTTCATCACTTCCTAAAAATAAACTAGGAACCCATATTGAAGGCCAATTAATTAGATGTGCATCCTCTGTTGCAGTCAACTACAGAGCTGTTCTTTTAGCTCATTCAACACCGGCTTTTGCTGCAAAATTATCAGTTGTATTAGAAGAATCGGACGAATGTGATTTTTGGGTAGAATTTGCACTCGATGAAGGTTTAACCACTCCTAAAATTGCACAACCATTAATGAAGGAAGCAAAAGAATTAATAGCAATATTTATTTCGTCAAGAAAGACAATTCAAACCCGTTAGTTCTTTAAAATAATCATTCATAAATAATAAATTACATGGCATACGACAAGTTTTCAAAAATAACTTCGCCGGCAGTTCCGCTTCCGGTCGAAAACGTGGACACCGACCAGATTATTCCGGCCAGGTTTTTAAAGGCCGTTGAGCGCAAAGGATTTGGAGACAACCTGTTTCGCGATTGGCGTTACAATAAAGATGGCAGTCCGAAAGCGGATTTCCCGCTGAATGATTCGAAATTTTCAGGAAAAATTCTGGTTGCCGGAAAAAACTTCGGCAGCGGTTCCAGCCGCGAACATGCCACCTGGGCCATTTACGATTATGGTTTCCGGGTAGTGGTTTCCAGCTTTTTTGCAGATATTTTTAAGAACAACGCGCTGAACACCGGGCTGCTTCCGGTTGTTGTTTCGTCCGAATTCCTGCAAAAAATATTCGATGCTATCGAAAAAAATCCGGAAACTGAGTTCGAAACTGATTTGGAAAAACAAACATTTACCATTCTGGAAACCGGCGAATCGGAAGAATTCGAAATTAATCCATATAAAAAACACTGTCTCCAGAATGGTCTCGACGACATCGACTATCTGGTGGAAATGAAAGATGATATTGCAGCATTTGAAGCTGCAAGGTAAATTTTAGAAAGAAAAAAATGACAGGCAAAACAGTTGAAATAGAAGGGAAGTGCCTCACAATAATGGACACTACCCTGCGCGATGGCGAACAAACTTCGGGCGTTTCGTTTAGCGAAACTGAAAAATTAAGTGTCGCCAAAGTTCTGCTCGAAGATGTAAAAGTCGATCGTATTGAAATTGCTTCGGCAAGGGTTTCTGAAGGCGAATTTAAAGGAACCCAACGCGTTATGAAATGGGCAGCAGAAAAAGGCCTCCTCAAAAGAGTGGAAGTACTTGGTTTTGTTGATGGAAATATTTCCTTACAATGGATTGCTGATGCTGGAGGGAAAGTGGTTAATTTGCTTTGCAAAGGTTCGTATAAACATGTTACCGAACAATTACGAAAAACCCCGGAAGAACATATAGCCGACATTAAAAAAGTGTTGGCATACGCACAGGAAATGGGAATCGATGTAAATATTTACCTGGAAGACTGGTCGAACGGAATGCGCAATTCAAAAGATTACGTTCATTTTATGATTTCGAACCTGAAAGATGAAAGAATTGAACGTATTATGCTACCCGATACGTTGGGGATTCTTGACCCTGACGAAACCTACGATTTCTGCAAAGAAATGATTGAAACCTATCCCGGGGTTGAATTTGATTTTCATGCACATAACGATTACGATTTGGCTATTGCCAATGTTTTTCATGCCATAAAAGCGGGTATTCGTTGTGTACACACCACAGTAAATGGTTTGGGTGAAAGAGCTGGAAACGCACCGCTTTCGAGTGTGATTGCAACTATTAAAGACCACCTGAAAATGAAAACCAATGTAAATGAAAGCCAGTTAAATAAGGTTTCAAAATTAGTTGAAACATTTTCGGGAATCAGAATTCCAACGAATAAACCTTTAATCGGAGAGTTTGTATTTACGCAATGCAGTGGAATTCATGCAGATGGCGACAATAAAAACAACCTCTATTTTAACGACCTGCTTCCCGAACGTTTTGGCAGAATCAGACAATATGCACTTGGGAAAACTTCAGGAAAAGCCAACATTAAAAAGAACCTGGAAGATTTGGGAATTGAATTGGATGCCGAATCGCTAAAAAAAGTGACCAACCGCATTATTGAACTGGCCGACGAAAAAGAGACCATAACAAACGATGATTTGCCGTACATTGTTGCCGATGTATTGGAAAACGAATATATGGAACAAAAAATAAAAGTTGTTAATTACTCGGTAAATCATACCATGGGTTTGCGTCCGGTAGCCAATGTGGCCCTCGAAATTGATGGAAAAGTTTACGAAGAATTCAGCGATGGAGATGGCCAGTTTAACGCTTTTGCCAAGGCAGTTAGGAAAATTTACAAACGCCTGAAAAAACCTCTTCCAATATTGGGCGATTACGTGGTTACAATTCCTCCCGGTGGCAGAACCGATGCTTTGGTTGAAACCGTTATCACCTGGAAAGGAAAACGTGAATTTAAAACCAAAGGCCTCGACTCAGACCAAAATGCAGCGGCTATTAAAGCAACCATACGAATGTTGAATATGATTGAAAATGAATTCAATCCTGAAAAACTGGAAGAATTAGTTAACATAGAAAATAGCTGATTTAAAAAATCACTTTTCTGTAAAATTCTGATTTATATAAATTGACTAAATTTGTAGTAAAACAAATAAAATGAGTTACCTGGAAAGAATTACCACAAACCCGGAAATCTGCCATGGAAAGCCATGTATCAGGGGAATGAGATGGCCGGTTGAAGTAATTATTGACATGCTCGGATCTGGAATGACAACCGATGAAATTCTTGCAGATCACCCGGAATTGGAAAAAGAAGATATTTTAGCCAGTTTGAATTACAATATTTAGTTTATTCGAAAATACTATTAAATCGAAATAATAGAATTATTTTATGTTTGTTTTTTCTTGTCTTAATACTCAAATCTCAATGTCAAAAAATCTATATAATATAAAATGAAATTAAAAATTGCCATACTTCCCGGCGACGGCATAGGACCGGAAATCATTGAACAGGCCATGAAAGCGGTAAAAGCTGTGGCGGCTAAATTTAACCACGAACTGGAATACGAATACGGATTAACCGGTGCCACCGCCATCGACCAGGTGGGCGACCCCTACCCCGAAGAAACGCACCAGTTGTGTATGAATGCAGATGCCGTGCTGTTCGGCGCCATAGGCGACCCGAAGTTCGATAACAATCCGAAAGCACCGGTGCGCCCGGAACAGGGTTTGCTGGCCATGCGCAAAAAATTGGGATTGTATGCCAACATCCGTCCGGTGGAAACGTTTGAATCGCTTTTGCACAAATCGCCCCTGCGCCGCGAATTGGTGGAAGGTGCCGATTTTGTCTGCATCCGCGAACTCACCGGTGGCATTTATTTTGGCGAAAAAGGCCGCAAAGACAACGGAAACACCGCTTTCGACACCAACACCTACACCCGCGAAGAAATTGAACGCATCCTGAAACTGGCCTACGAATTTGCCGGGAAACGCCGCAAAAAACTAACCGTGGTTGACAAAGCCAACGTGTTGGAAAGCTCCCGTTTGTGGCGGGAAATCGCCCAGGAAATGGCGCCCAAATATCCCGATATTCAAACCGAATACATGTTTGTGGACAATGCCGCTATGCAAATCATACAGTGGCCGAAAAATTTCGATGTAATGGTTACCGAAAATATGTTTGGTGACATCCTCACCGACGAAGCCAGCGTAATCACCGGCTCGCTCGGCTTGTTGCCATCAGCTTCCATCGGCATTTTTACCTCTGTGTTTGAACCCATTCACGGCTCCTACCCGCAGGCAGCCGGTAAAGATATTGCCAATCCCATCGCCACCATCCTTTCAGCGGCCATGATGTTCGAATATGCTTTCAACTTGCCGGATGAAGGAAAAATTATCCGCGATGCCGTTGCAGCTTCCCTGACAGAAAGAATTGTAACTGAAGACATTGCCGAAGGACAGGCATATAAAACTTCTGCTGTGGGTGATTGGATAGCACATTGGATTGAAAAAAATTAGATCGTATTTTTCCCTGAAATAAACCTTCAAAGTTTCGAAAACTTTGAAGGTTTTTTGTGTTCTGTATTTTCTGAAAAGACCAAAGTAAACTTTTTCCGACAAACAGAACGGCTCTTTTGCTTTTCGATTATCGTTATCTTTGCACAAATTATTTTCGAAATGAAACAAGCGGAAACCACATATTTTCCACAACTTCAAGACATCACCCGCGCAAAAATTACTTTGAAAGAAGTGGCATTGCACACTCCCCTTCAGCAAAATCAAGATCTTTCGGGAGAGTTTAAAGCCAATATTATGCTAAAGCGGGAAGACTTGCAAACCGTTCGTTCCTATAAAATCCGCGGGGCTTTCAATAAAATTGCTCAACTTTCAAAAACCGATTTGGAAAAAGGGGTGGTTTGTGCCAGCGCCGGAAACCATGCACAGGGTGTGGCTTTTTCATGCAGCAAATTGAATATCAAAGGGAAAATTTATATGCCGGCTACTACTCCCCGACAGAAAATCAGGCAGGTTGAGATGTTTGGAAAGGAAAATGTGGAAGTGATTTTAATTGGCGATACGTATGATGCCGCCGAAACTGCAGCTTTGAATGATTGCCGGAAATCAGGAATGGCATTTATTCACCCGTTTGATGACGAACAGATTATTGAAGGGCAGGCTACGGTAGGCCTCGAAATTCTGCAGGACACGAAAGAACCTATTGATTATCTTTTCATTCCGGTTGGTGGTGGCGGATTAATTGCCGGAGTGGGCGCTTACTTTAAACAGGTGAGCCCTCAAACCAAAATTATTGGCGTTGAACCGGCCGGAGCGCCGTCCATGCAAAAATCGCTGGAAGCAGAAAAAGTAGTTGAACTGAACGAAATTGACAAGTTTGTGGATGGCGCTGCCGTGAAAAAAGTGGGCGAAATTTCCTTTTCGGTTTGCCAAAAAGTTATTGACCAGATGGTAACCATTCCCGAGGGCCGCGTTTGCACCAAAATTCTGGAACTTTATAACCACGATGCTATTGTAATGGAACCGGCCGGTGCGCTGTCCATTGCTGCACTGAACCTTTTCAAAAATGAAATAAAAGGCAAAAACGTGGTGTGCATCGTGAGTGGCAGCAACAACGACATTACCCGCATGGAGGAAATCAAAGAACGTTCGCTGCTTTTCGAAGGACTGAAACATTACTTCATTGTTCGCTTTCCGCAGCGGGCCGGGGCACTGCGCACGTTTGTGGATTTGGTGCTCGGCTCCACCGACGATATCACCCATTTCGAATATTCCAAAAAAACAAGCCGCGAAAAAGGCCCTGCTGTAATTGGAATAGAAGTGCAAAAAAAAGAGGATTTTAACGGACTGGTCCAGCGCATGGAAGAAAATGGTTTTGTATATGAATATCTGAACGAAAAACCAGATTTGTTCCAGTTTCTCATTTGAAATTCCTAAAAAGAACCGTATTTTCGTTCCTGACTAAATTTTTAAAAATGAAACAAGTATTCCTTTACCTTCTCCTCATTACGATCGTCATTTTTGCAACCTTTTTTGCCTGGGTAAAAATTCAGGAAAAAACTGCCGAAAAAAAAGCAGCAGAAAAACCCAATATCATTTTTATTTTAAGTGACGATGTGGGTTATTCCGATGTGGGTGCGTTCGGCTCCGAAATAAAAACGCCCAACATCGACCGACTGGCTGATGAGGGAATACGCTTTGCCAATTTTTACAACATGTCGAAATGCGAACCATCGCGTTCCTCACTGTTTACCGGTTTATACGAAGGAGGTAAAAACGCAGTCAATTTTGCTCAGATTCTCAGAAATTCTGGTTATTACGTCATTCACTCGGGAAAAGAACATTGGATGAATTGGGCACCGGAGCATGTTTTGGCCAAAAATGTATCCGACCAGTCGCTGACATTTTGGGCGATGAATGAATTTTTTGAACCGCCTTCCGGAGAATTTGCTCGGCCTTTTGTTCTAAATGGAGATACAGTAAATGTGAACGGAATTTACCACGAACAAAAACCGTTTTTCAAAACCGATGCTTTAACAGACAATGCACTACGTTGGCTGGAAGAGCCGGTACAAAAAGGGCAGCCGTTTTTTCTTTTTATGGGATATGGTGCTGCACACTACCCGTTGCAGGCCCGGCCCGAAGACATTGCCAAATACCGCGGAACCTACAAAAAAGGATGGGATAAAATCCGCGAGGAACGCATGCAACGTCTCAAAGAAATAGGATTAATTCCTGAAAATGTGCTTTTAAGTCCGCCCAGTTCCAACATGAACAAATTCAGAGGCCATCCGGCAGGTGATGAAGAACGCCGGGAAAAAATTCCACTTTACCGGCCGTGGGAAGAGTTGAACGAACAGGAAAAAGACGAACTCGATCTGGAAATGGCCGTGTATGCTGCCATGGTTGACCGCATGGATCAAAATATTGGGAGGTTGCTGAAGTATCTGGATGACAACGGAATTGCCGATAATACCATCGTGGTGTACATGTCTGACAACGGATCGTGTCCATACGACAGCAACCGCGATTTCGACTTCCCGCCCGGAGTCGCAGAAGGTTTCCGAACTCTCTGCGCAGCCTGGGCCAATGCCGGAAATACACCATTTCGCTATTTCAAACAATACGGGCACGAAGGCGGAACAAATACCCATTTCATTTTGCGCTGGCCCGAAAAAATAAAATCGGGCTTAATCACACACCAGCAAGGGCATATTGTAGATGTGGCTCCTACCCTTCTGGAAGCAGCAGGAGTGGAATACCCGGAAAAAATGGGCAATATCAACCCGCAACCAATGCATGGAAGTTCGCTTATGCCCATTTTGCTGGGAAAAGAACGAACCGAACCGGAATTTTTTATGTCGGGCTGGACCGACCGGTTTCGCATGTTCCGGCAGGGCGATTTCAAAATTGTAAAAGCCAACGACGAATCCTGGGAATTGTACAATCTGAAAGAAGATCCAACCGAAATTAACAACCTGGCAAAGGAATTTCCCGAAAAAGTACAGGAATTGGAGAATGATTGGCTGAAGAAAAAAGAAGAGTTGAAACAGTCTGCAAATTAAACGATTGGTACCTGTTAGTTCCCTCCTTTTTTTTAATTCATTTAAAAAAGTTGAAGTACAATAGTTGAAATGTAAAGAATTATTTTTTACTTTGTATTTCAAAGTACTTTTAAGAATGAAAACTACAGAAAATTACTTAGCTGAAATCAAAGAAATCCGAAAAATGATGGAAGAATCGAGTCGATTCCTGTCGTTAAGTGGTTTATCGGGAGTTCTTGTTGGAATTTATGCTCTGCTGGGGGCATTTATGGCGGAAAGTATTATTTACTCAAACAAATTATTTGGCTGGTTATTAGGTGCAAATGTTGTGTTTGACCTGATATATTTAGCTGCTATAATCCTGTTTTTATCCTTGTTAACCGTAATTCTGCTTACTTACCGCAGGGCAAAAAAGGCTGGTACAAGAATCTGGAATCCGGGTTCGCGGTTAATGTTAATCAACCTGGCATTACCTTTAATTTCCGGAGGAATATTTATTCTGATCTTCATCTTTAAAGGCGTTTACGAAATGGCTGCGCCCGGAACGTTGATTTTTTACGGTTTAGCACTGATTAATGCCGCCAAGTTCACCCGCCAGGAAATATTTTTTATGGGATTAATTCAGGTTTCACTGGGCATTTTGGCAGCTCTGTTTCCTTCCCTGGGATTACTATTCTGGGCACTTGGTTTTGGTGTAATTCATATCATTTACGGTACGGTAATGTATTTCCGGTACGAATACAAATCAAACAAATAACGGGGTGAAAAACAGTTTTCAAAATCTGAATAAAGCATTCGACAACAAAATACGGCTGGGAATTATGTCGGTTTTATCGGTGAACTCGCGAGCTTCCTTCAATCAACTGAAAGAGGTGCTCGAAGTTACCGACGGCAACTTGGCCAGCCACATTAAATCGCTTGAAACTGCCGGTTACATTGCTGTTATTAAACGGTTTAAAAACCGCAAGCCAAATACCAGTTACGAAATAACGCCCGAAGGTGCCGAAGCTTTTGAAAATCATTTAAAGGCGCTTGAAGAGATACTGAAACAACTTTAATTTTTTTTATACTTAAACTTTGAATTTCAAAGTTCTTTGATTAACACAATTTAAAACAGAAAAAACATGGAAATGAAAGAATCGTCGCAAAACAAACCAAAGTCCATCAACTGGCAAATTACACTTAAAGTGTTGATTATTGGCATAATTACCATTGCCCTGCTCGTACCAAAATTTATGATACTCGAGCTCATCGGGCAACGGCAACATACGGCTGAAGAAAGCTCCAGAGAGGTGATGCAATCGTGGTCGCTTGCCCAAACCGTTCGAGGGCCTGTACTTGCCATTCCGTACATCGAACGCAGTATTGAAAAAAATGGAAACGGTGTATCGGAAGTTATTCGTGAATGTTACATACTGCCCAAAAATCTAAATATCAAAGGAAAAATATTACCAGAAAAACGAAAACGAAGCATTTACGAAACCGTGGTTTATGAGTCGGAAATAAATTTTACGGGTAAATTTGATGATTCAGAAATTCAGGCATTGAAAATTCCGCCCGAAAATATATTGTGGGAACAGGCCAAAATACAGGTTGCTATTAGTGATTTACGCGGAATAAGCGACCGAATTTCCTTTACATGGAATGACTCCGTTTTTGCTTTTACTCCCGGAATGGAAAACCAACTGCTGGGGCCAACCGGAATTTCATTGCCGCTCAGCAACCTCACTGCTCAAAATTTTCCAACCGGGTTTCATTTTTTTCTTCACCTGAAAGGTTCTGAATCTTTACAATTTGCGCCGTTGGGCGAAACTACCGAAGTAACATTGCAATCGAGCTGGAACGACCCGGGGTTTGCAGGCAACTTTTTACCAACTGACCACACCATTAATAAAGATGGTTTCTCGGCAAAATGGAAAGTGCTGAACTTCAGCCGCAACTTTCCTCAGCAGTGGAAAAACGACGAATACCGGGTTACCGATTCCGATTTTGGAGTAAGACTGGTCACGGTTGCCGACCATTACCAGAAAAGTTCGCGGGCAGCCAAATATGGTATTCTGGTCATCCTGTTTGTTTTCCTTTCTTTTTTTCTGAATGAAATCATTACCAAACAAAAGGTTCACCCGTTTCAGTACATACTGGTGGGATTTGCAGTGCTCGTGTTTTACCTGCTGCTGCTTTCCATTTCCGAACAACTGGGATTCAACCTGGCTTACCTGATTTCAGCGTTGTCGGTTTTGATAATGATACTGCTTTATTCCCGCACCTTTCTGAAAACATGGCTTCATGCATTTATTCAAACACTGATTCTAACATTCTCTTTCGGATTTATTTACGTGTTGATGCAATTGGAAACCTACGCACTTTTGGCCGGCAGCATTGGGTTGTTTGTGGTGCTTTCCCTCACCATGTTCATTACACGGAAAATAAACTGGTACGGTGAGTAAGGAAGTGGGAAGTGGGAAGTCAGCGGACGGAAGCATGAAGCTGGAAGTTGAGAAAAAGGTATTTTTTCCTGCTTCCGGCTTCTGCCAATTAAAAACAGGATAAAAACTAATATTCCGTAGTAAAATTTTCCGGGAATTTTCCCTGAATACCTTTTTCGCGGTAGTAATCTTTCATACGTCGGATGTCGGCCTGGGCATCGTCGGTGAGTTCAAATTTTTCGCCGATGGAAATCACTTTGCGGCCCCAGTCGAAGCTGCCCAGGTAAACCGGCACATTGGCCAGTTTGGCAATGGAGTGGAATCCGGCTTTCCAGCGAACCACCCGTTTCCGCGTTCCCTCGGGTGTCATGGCCAGATGCAGGTGGTCCATGGAATTAAACAGGTGCACGGCTTGACGAATTACGTTGGCCCCCTTAGATCGGTCAATAGGAACGCCGCCCATTTTCCGGACAAACCAGCCGGCAGGCCAGAAAAAAAACTCTTTCTTTACCAGAATACTGGCTTTTCCGCCAAGTGAAGCGTAAAACAGGTAGGAAATTACAAAATCCCATGAACTGGTATGCGGCACACCAATGATGATACATTTGGGCTCGGGCGCCACAGATCCTTCAACTTTCCAGCCCAGCAGCTTCAGTAAAAACGCACTAATTTTTTTCATCTATCTTAATTCCTTAATTTCCATATTTGTAGCACCTGCATATTTTTTCAACAGGTTCACCGCCAATTCCGTGGCATCTTCCAGTTCGGTTAAAGCTCCAAAATCAATGATTATCATCAAAAAACGTTTTGTATTCCGGGTTACTGAAGTGCGCACCGAATCGCTGGTAGGCGTTCCAAAAGGCCCCAGTTTGTCGCGAAAAACCGGCAGCGATTCGATGTTCAGTTCGCCACGGCCAATGCCTTCGTAGAGTTCGTTTTCAAGTCCAATCCCAAAAACGGCTTCATCTTCAATTTTTTCGACATCGTAACCGCCAATGGAAAAACCGGTGGAAACGGACACCAGGTTCAGCAAATCAACTACATTGTTCACATGATACAATCCTTTTCCCTGAACCACTCGCCGCAGCAGTGCTTCAGCCGATAACCTGTACCTGGCCGGGTCCTTTCCGCAGGCTTTATACCCGCGCCGCGAGGTTGCAATGGCGGGCAACCGGCTGATATCTTCCACCTTGAGTGATGCAGCCAGGTTGTTTGTCTTTTCCTCTGTTTCAGCCCATAATGCTTTATTATCTTCCATTACCACCACATCACATTCGATGCATGAAAGGGTAACATCCGGCACAAGGATTTTTAATTCTTCTGAAACGGAAACAGGTATCATTTTTTGTTTTTTTTCGCCCCAAAACTAACCAAAATGCAGGGAAAAGCCATTTAACCGTGGCAGTTTATTTTTTTTCAGCCACAATGCTTTCCATCTCATTTGCTTTTTGTTCCCACGTTTCCTGTTCTAATATAAACTTAAACCAATCCAAATCAGTGGACCAACAGACCGTAAATCAGGCTCAATACCTCAATTCATTTCGAACAAATAATTGTAATTATTGATTTTATTTGCGACCTCTTTTTTTGCTAATTTGCATTTAGACGAGCACGCATTTTCTACAAACCTGTGGAATTTGATGGACAAAATTCTTTTTCGGGTTTTAACAATGTGCACTACCCAATACTTTGTAATTCAATGAACTTCCATAATTATTTTTTTAGCCGGAGAACATTGGCACAACATTGGATTTTTTAACACATAAATTGTCTTTCAACAAAAAAATATGAGTTTGAAAATTAATTCTGAACATAAAAAATATATCCGTTTGGTTGCCGGTTTAATTCTGTTGATCCTGGGCTCATTTTTTATGTTTATTCCCTTTATTCCACTGGGATATATTTTTCTGATTGCCAGTTTGTTTTTACTGGCAACTTATTTTCCGCCATTAAACTGGATAATTGAAAAAATCCGGACAAAAGATGAAAAAGACAGAATTGGTAAAGTGGAGAAAAAAATTATTGAAGGAGAAAAATTCGTCGATGAAAAACTTGTAAGTGATGAGGATGCAGGAGGCAACAAATAGACACTTTTTTACAAAATGAACGAACAGAGTCTCCCAAAAATCAAAAAGGCAATTCCTGTTTTTTTAACGAATTGTAACCCAACTCGTACAACTCTTGTGCATGACTTAAGCTGAGGATGTCGTAAGTATCAATTCCTTCAGGCTCAATATAAACTGATGAATATTTTTTTACCTCGCTCATATTGGCATTTACGCTCATATAAAAGGTGCGTGTGGCAATCTGAATGAGGTTTTTGAACTTTTCGCGCGGATTCAGCGGACTAATATTAACCGCAACAATATTTTCGCAATCATTTTTGATGGGTTCAACCGGAATGTTATCCACCAGGCCGCCATCCACATACTTTTGGCCATCCAGTAAAACCGGCGAAAACAACACCGGAATAGATGACGATGCCAGGATGGTTTTGTCAAGCGGACCGCTGTTTTTGTATTCCACTTTTCCGGTGTTCAGGTTCGAAACCGAAATGAAAAAGGGTATGGGCAAATCTTCAATGTTTTTATACGAAATTTCTTTTTGAATGACTTCCTGCAATCCGTTCAGTTTTAACATCCCGTCTAAAGGAATGTGCAGGTTGGTGTATTTGAAAAACCAGCCTTTATTGAAAATTTTCAAAATTTCTTCGGGTGTTTTTCCGCTGGCAATAAAAGCGCCCACAATGGCGCCCACGCTGGTTCCGGAAATAACATCGGGCCGTATTCCTTTTTCATAGAGGGCAGCAATTACTCCAAGATGAGCAAATCCGCGGGTTCCGCCACCGCTAAGTACCAAACCGGTTTTATATTTTTTCATTTCTCGTAGTGTTTAGAAATTTCAGTAATTAAAATTACAAAGAAAACCACTTCTGCATTAACTCCTCATCATCCGGGTCGTTTTTGTGCCAGAAAATGTTTTTGCGGTTGTCGTAAATGTAATCGTTTTGGTATTGGTCAATGTTTTGCACGATGTTCTTCAGCGCGGTAATCATCAAATCCACCTCGGCATCGGTCATTGTGGGATGCAGTGACCACCGCACCCAACCGGGTTTTTCGGACAAATCGCCGTGGTTGATTTTGTCGGTAATTTCCTGCGATTGTTCGTAGGTCACTTCCAGTAAAAAATGGCCGTAAGTTCCGGCGCAGGCGCACCCACCGCGGGTTTGAATGCCATACATATCATTTAAAATCTGTACAATCAGATTATAATGAATCCCTTCAATATAAAACGAAATCACGCCAAGCCGGTCGCGTACATTGTCGGCCAGAATTTTCAGGCCGGGCACTTCGTCCAATCCCTTAAAAGCACGATCAAGCAACTCCTCTTCGCGTTTTCTGATATTTTCAATGCCCATCTGATCTTTTAACCGGAAAGCGAGCGCTGCTTTTATCGATTGCAGAAAACCTGGTGTTCCGCCATCTTCACGCGCTTCGATGTCGTCCACATATTTGTATTTTCCCCACGGATTGGTCCAGTCCACTGTTCCGCCGCCGGGATTGTCGGGCACCTCGTTTTTGTACATTGAAACATCGAAAACCAAAACGCCGGACGAACCTGGACCTCCCAGAAATTTGTGAGGTGAAAACATCACTGCATCAAGTTTTTCCAGCGGATCTGCCGGGTGCATATCAATCTCGTCGTAGGGCGCCGATGCGGCAAAATCGATAAAACAAACGCCGCCGTATTCGTGCATAATGCGGGCCAATTCTTTGTATGGAGTTCGCACTCCGGTAACATTGGAACAGGCTGTAAATGAACCTATTTTAAATGGTCTGTCCTTGTAATTTTCCAGTTCCTTGCGCAGGTTTTCAGGTTCAACCAGCATTCCTTCGCCAGGTTCCACAATCACCACTTCGGCGCTGGTTTCGTACCACGAGGTTTGATTGGAATGGTGTTCCATGTGAGTAATAAAAACCACCGGTCGTTCGCGTTCCTGCAAACATTTGGAGTGAGATAACCTACCACAATATTTTAAGCCCAAAATGCGCTGAAACTTATTGATTACCGAAGTCATGCCAAACCCGGCAGTGATAATTACATTATCTGGCCCGGCATTTACATGCCTTTTAATAATTTCGTGTGAACGGTGATAGGCATGTGTCATCAGCAAACCGGTTTCGCTGGTTTCGGTGTGGGTGTTGCCCACAAACGGTCCAAATTCATTGGTAAGTTTTTCTTCAATCAGCTTGTAAAGCCGGCCACTGGCAATCCAGTCGCCATAAACTATTTTTTGCTTTCCGTAAGCCGACTCAAAATCCTGTTCAATCCCCACAATATTTTTTCTGAACGAAGCGAAATAATTTTCCAGATTGCTCATACGCGAATTCTTCGAGATAATTTGCATGCAAAATAAGCTTCTTTTAAGGGAATACAACCTAAAATTCATCAGGTTTTTTCAATCTCTTTTTTGCCTGTGTAAAGTGAAATGATTCATCAGGTGACTGAAAGTCACCAGATGAAGGCCGGTATTTGTGACAAATCGTCAGAAATGCTGCGTGGCACAGGGTTTGACCTTAGGGAGCAAAACATATAAAAAGTATCATTTAAAACAGAAAAATATGCAAACAGGAAAAATTGGCGTAACCAGTGAAAATCTGTTCCCCATCATTAAAAAATTTCTTTATTCCGATCATGACATTTTCCTCCGGGAAATTGTGTCGAATGCGGTGGATGCCACGCAAAAGTTGAAAACGCTGGCATCGAAAGGAGAATACAACGGCGATGTTACCAATCTGAAAGTAAAAGTAAAATTGGACAAAAAAGCCAAAACCATTACCGTTTCCGACAACGGAATTGGGATGACGGCTGAAGAGATTGAAAAGTACATCAACCAGATTGCCTTTTCGGGCGCCAACGAGTTTCTCGAAAAATATAAAAAGGATGCCAACGCCATCATCGGGCATTTCGGACTTGGATTTTACAGTTCGTTTATGGTTTCCAATAAAGTGGAAATCATCACCAAATCGTTCCAGGAAGGAGCAAAAGCCGTAGAATGGAGCTGCGACGGCACGCCTGAATACAGCATTGATGATGCTGAACGCACCGAGGTAGGAACCGACATTGTAATGCACATTAACAGCGACTCGGAAGAGTTTCTGGAAGAACACAAAATCTCCGAAATTCTTGAAAAGTATTGCAAATTTTTACCGGTTCCGGTATTATTTGGAAAGAAAAAAGAGTGGAAAGACGGCAAGCAGATGGACACAGGCGAAGACAATCAGATTAACGACACCGAACCCACCTGGACCAAAATGCCGGCTGACCTGAAAGATGAAGATTACCAAAACTTTTATCGTCGACTCTACCCCATGGCCGACGAACCGCTGTTCAACATTCACCTGAATGTAGATTACCCGTTTAACCTCACCGGAATTCTTTATTTCCCGAAAATCAAAAACAACTTTGAGGTTCAGAAAAACAAAATTCAACTTTACAGCAATCAGGTATTTGTTACTGATTCGGTGGAAGGAATTGTACCTGAATTTCTGACTTTGCTGCACGGGGTTCTTGATTCGCCCGACATTCCGCTGAACGTCTCCCGTTCTTACCTGCAAAGCGATTCGAACGTTAAAAAAATAAGCAGCCACATATCCAAAAAAGTGGCCGACAGGCTTGCTGAAATATTCAAAGACAAACGCGACGAATTCGAGAAAAAATGGGACGATCTGAAAATATTTATTGAATACGGAATGCTTACCGACGATAAATTTTACGAACGTGCCATGAAATTTTTCCTCTTTAAAAACACGGAAGACAAATATTTTACTTTTGAAGAGTACGAAAAACTGATTAAAGACAACCAGACCGACAAGGACAAAAAACTGGTTTACCTTTACACCACCAACAAAGAAGAACAATACACGTTTGTGGAAGAGGCCCGCAGTAAAGGCTACGATGTGCTGGTTCTCGACGATGTTTTGGCGCCGCACATTATCAGCCGGTTCGAACAAAAAGATTCCGACAAACAATTTGTGCGTGTGGATTCCGATGTAGTGGAAAACCTCATCAAAAAAGAAGATTCATCAAAAGAAGAGCTTACATGGGAACAGAAACAGGAACTTTCGCCGGTTTTCCAGGCCGTTTGCCCTGAAACCAACAGCCACAACTTTTTAGTCGATTTCCAGGATTTGGGCGAAAACGGCAGCCCGATGGTGATTACCCGCAGCGAATTTATGCGCCGCATGAAAGACATGAGCGCGGCCCAGGGCGGCATGAATTTTTACGGCGATATGCCCGATAGTCTGAATTTGGTTGTGAATACCGCCCATCCGTTGGTGAAAAAAGTAGTGGAAGCCAAAGACAAAAAGTTAGGCAAAGCGCTGGAAAAACTCGTGGCTGACATTGATGCAAAAAAAGCTGAAATCAGCGAAATGGAGAAAGCAAAAGAAGGTAAAAAAGAGGAAGAAGTTCCTCAGGCCGACAAAGAAAAACTGGACAGCATGAACAGTGAACTGGCCAAACTGGAAGAAAGCAAACGGGAAAAACTGACCGGTTTTGGCAAGCAGAACAAGCTGGCCAAACAATTGGTTGATTTGGCTCTTCTGGCCAACGGAATACTTAAAGGTGCCGATTTGGACAAATTTGTAAAACGCAGTGTTGAGATGATAAAGTAACAGGAACCGACGATTTGGAATCGCCGTAATTAATAAAATGCGCGAATCGGAATTCGCGCCACCTATAAAAAACGCCTGTTTGAAATTCAACCAGGCGTTTTTTTTGAACCAATAAATAAACCCGGCACGTTAGTTTTTTTACCGGTTCACTTCAAACAACATTTCACATTCAGAAATTTTAAGCTGATTTTGCCACTTCAGATGGACAACCCTCGCGGTATTCAGCAATAATTTGTTTTACCTGGGTAGGCGCCACCCTTCCGAAGACTTTTTCGCCTACCATTACCACGGGTGCAAGTCCGCAAGCACCAACGCAACGCAGGCAGTTCAATGAAAACTTTCCATCGTCGGTTGATTCTCCCACTTCAACTTTTAGTTGTCTTTTAAATTCACTCAAAACCTGCTCGGCGCCACGAACGTAGCAGGCTGTTCCCATGCAAATGGAAATGGGGAATTCCCCTTTGGGAATCATGGTAAAAAAGCTATAAAATGTAACCACCCCATAAACTTTCGCCACTGATGTTTTAAGCTCTTTGGCAATAACTTCCTGCACTTCAGCAGGCAAGTAGCCGAGCTTGTGCTGAACCTTATGCAAAACATTAATCAGTTCGCCCTCGCTGTTGTGGAATTCAGCACAAACATCCTTAATAATCTGAATTGTATTTTCTGCAAGTTTTATTTTTGGCATGACATCAATATTTTTGGTATTTCTCTTTAAAAATTCAATTATTCCGTTTTAAAAGAACTGTCAATGGTCATTGATCATTGGTCATTAGGAGTGGAAGTCCGGCCAATAGATTTGATGTAATTGTTGTGCCGTTTTCCAAGTTCTTCCAGCCGTTTCATAAAATCGTTAAAAACTTCATCGGAAATAAGTTTTCGGTTGTGAGCTTTTGTTAGCCAGGTAATTGTTTCGGATTGAGAACCTCGGGAATAGTACTGAAACTGCTGGTTTTCCTTATAGAAATATCTTCCGTAACCTTCGCTGATATTGGCAGCCATGGAATCTGCAGCATCAACCAGTTGTTTTCCGGTAGTCCATTTTTGAAAAGTATCCCATTTGTCAACAAGAAACCAGACGTCATCTGCAATTTCCATTGCCAACTGATAAACTTTTAAATCTTCCAATTTCATAATTATCTTTTTTTCTTATTCTTCTCCCAATGACTTCTTTCCCTAATGACCATTTACTTCTTTTTCCTAATGACTAGTGACTGATGACCAGTGACTTTTTCTTCACGTTCTGTCAAAATATTCTGTATGCAATAAGTGGTGCGCTTTTTCACTCATCGGTTTACCCAGGAATTCTTCATAAAGCTGAATAATGTATGGGTTTTCATGCGATTTGCGAATTTTCTTATTGCTGTCTTCCTGGTAAATGGCCATCTGACGTTTTTTCAGAATTTCGGCATTTCCATGATGGTAAGGCTGGCCACCGCCACCAATGCAGCCACCCGGGCAACTCATAATTTCAATGGCATGAAACTCACTTTCACCCGACTCTATTCTTTCAAGTAGTTTACGGGCATTTCCCAATCCGTGGGCAATCCCAATTTTTAGTGGAAATCCGGCAAAATCGATTGTTGCCTGGCGGATGCCTTCCATTCCGCGCAGTTCGTGGAAATCGAGTTTTGGAAGTGGTTTTTTAGTGTATAATTCGTATGCAGTTCTTACCGCAGCTTCAATTACTCCACCAGTGGTACCAAAAATAACACCTGCACCGGTTGATTCACCCATAGGCAAATCGAAATCCTCATTGGGCAGTTTGCTAAAATTGATATTGGCCAGCTTAATTAATCCGGCAAGTTCGCGGGTTGTAATGGCATAATCTACATCCGGATTGTCGTTCACTTTAAACTCATCGCGGCCACATTCGTATTTTTTGGCTACACAAGGCATAATGGAAACCACTACTAAATTTTCCCTTTTAACGCCCATTTTTTCAGCGAAATAGGTTTTGGCTATACTGCCGAACATCTGCTGTGGTGAGCGCGCAGTAGAAGGAATATCTTTTAACTGAGGAAACTGGTGTTCAAAAAACTTCACCCAGGCTGGGCAGCAAGAAGTAAGAATGGGCAATTTCACACTTTTATCGCCTTCAAGGAACCGTGAAAGACGGTTTAACATTTCGGTACCTTCTTCCATAATGGTAAGGTCGGCCGCAAAATCGGTATCAAACACATAATTGAATCCAAGCCGGCGAAGGGCAGCGGCGAGTTTTCCCGTGACGAGTGTTCCTGGTTCCATATCAAATTCTTCACCAAGTGCAGCACGCACAGCAGGAGCTGTTTGCACAATTACGGTTTTGGAAGGATCGGATAGTGCCCTGACAACATGGGCGGTTTGGTCCACTTCGGTTAAAGCGCCTGTTGGACAAACTGCTACACATTGCCCGCAATAGGTGCAAACCGAATGGTCGAGATTCATTTCAAAAGCGGGTGAAACCACCGCATTAAAACCACGATTGATGGCAGAAAGTACGCCAACTGTTTGTACTTCGTTACACATCATTTCGCAACGGCGACACATAATGCACTTGTCCACATCGCGGATAATGGCCGGCGAGGTATCTTCGCGATATGTTGACTGTTCGCCCTTATAATGAATCTCACGTATTCCAAGGTGATGCGCCATATCCTGCAAATCACATTTTCCTGACTTGGCACAAATCAGACAATCAGCCGGATGGTCGGAAAGAATAAGTTCCAGCACCGTTTGCCGGGCATTTATCACCCTGATGGAATGAGAATTAATGATCATTCCTTCGCCTACCTCCGTGCAGCAAGCAGGCGCCAAATTGCGTCGCCCTTCCACTTCCACTACACAAATGCGGCAACCTCCGGGTCTGTTTTCAATATTTAAATCATCCAGTTTCATGTGGCAAAGTGTAGGGATATGTATGCCCGCACTTGAAGCCGCTTCAAGAATGGTAATCCCCTTTTGAACGACTACCGGTTTGTTGTCTATGGTTAATTGTACTGTATCCATTGTTCCTGTATTTCTTTTCTATGAAAGTTTAATAGCATTAAATTTGCATTTCTCGTAACACACTCCGCATTTAATGCAAAGCGACTGGTCGATGTAATGTGGTTGCCTTCTTTCGCCGGTAATGGCTCCCACCGGGCAGTTGCGGAAACATAATGTGCAACCGGTGCATAAATCTTCTATAATGTCGTATTTCAGTAACGCTTTGCATTGGCCAGACGGACAACGTTTTTCATTAACATGTGCCAGGTATTCATCTTCAAAATTAAGAATGGTGGATAAAACCGGGTTGGGCGATGTTTGACCGAGCCCGCAAAGCGATGTATCTTTTATAACATTACTCAATAGTTTCAGCCGTTCAATATCAACTTCCTCCCCATTCCCATTGGTAATTTTCTCCAGAATTTCATGCAGGCGTTTGTTTCCAATACGGCATGGCGAACATTTTCCGCAAGATTCTTCCAGGGTAAATTCAAGGTAAAATTTGGCGATTCCAACCATACAATCGTCTTCGTCCATCACAATCATTCCACCCGAACCCATCATGGAACCGGCAGCAAGCAAATTGTCATAATCAATTGGAGTATCCAGAAAATCTTTGGTTAAACAGCCACCGGAGGGCCCACCGGTTTGAACCGATTTAAACCCTTTCCCATCCTTAATACCGCCGCCAATATCATAAATAACCTCACGTAGCGTGGTTCCCATGGGGACTTCAATCAAACCAACATTGTTGATTTTTCCGGCCAATGCAAATACTTTGGTTCCTTTCGAATTTTCAGTACCAATTTTGTTGAACCAGCTTGCTCCCTTGTTAATGATAACCGGAATGTTGGCAAAAGTTTCCACGTTGTTCACGTTGGTAGGTTTTCCCAGGTAACCTGAAACGGACGGAAACGGTGGTTTAAAAGTAGGTTCGCCCCGCAAACCTTCCATGGAATGGATTAGCGCGGTTTCTTCGCCGCAAACGAAAGCTCCGGCTCCAAGCCGAATATCAATTTCAAAATTAAAACCGGTTCCCAAAATATCATCACCCAGCAAACCATATTCGCGTGCCTGATTTAATGCTGTTTTCAGTCGTTCAATGGCAAGTGGATATTCTGCCCTGATGTAAACCAGGCCTTTGTCGGCGCCGATGCAATACCCGCAAACGGCCATGGCTTCAATTACCGAGTGTGGATCGCCTTCCAGAATGGAACGATCCATAAACGCACCCGGGTCGCCTTCGTCGGCATTGCAAACCACGTATTTCTGATCAGCTTCTGATTTTCGGGTGATTTCCCATTTTAATCCGGTAGGAAATCCGCCACCGCCACGACCCCGCAAACCAGATTCTTTAATTTCTTTTATGGTTTCTTCCGGCGAATATTCAGTAAGGCATTTTCCCAAAGCGGCATAACCATCGCGCGAAATGTATTCATCAATACTTTCAGGATTGATAAAACCACAATTCCGGAGGGCAATTCGTGTTTGTTTTTTGTAAAAATCCATGCCTTTGGAATCGCTAATCTGCTGGTTGGTAATGGGGTCTTTGTAAAGTAGCCGCGGAACCATCCTTCCTTTAACCAGGTGCTCTTTTACAATATCCTCAGCATCGGCAGGTGTAACACCAACATAAAAAGTATTGTCGGGCAATACCTTTACAATCGGGCCTTTTTCACAAAATCCGAAGCAACCGGTAAAAACCACCTGCGCTTCGTCCTCCAGACCCACTTCCTCAATCCAATGCTTCAATTGGTTTTTTATTTCATCACTTTCTGCTGCTTTACAGCCGGTTCCGCCGCAAATGAGCAGATGTATTTTATAATCGGTCATATCTGATTGGTTGAAAATTGTTAATCGTCAATCGTTTTAAATGTTACCGGAATAACGCCATCAATGAGTTCGCCGCGCTTAATATACACATCAATTATTTCTTCGGCTTTTTCTTTATTCACGTAACCAAAAACCACGGAGTCTTTTCCCGGCAGGGTAACTTCTACGGTCGGTTCGGCATAACAATATCCCATACATCCGGTTTGTGTAACCACGGCATCAATGGCTTGCTGCTCCAGCTCATCCACAAAATATTTCATGGTTTCTTTGGCGCCGGATGCAATCCCGCACGTTGCCATTCCCACCTTAACCTGAACCAGTTGTTCGGGATGATCGCTGTTCTCTCTTAATTTGATTTTGGACTGAACTTCCTCTTTAATTCTGCGGAGGTCAGCCAGTGTTTTTATTTTTGTCATAGTTGAAACGGTTATTTTTTTATTTTACTTACTTGCTTCTATCTCATCAAGGTTGTTTTTTATCATATCAATAATGGCTTGTTTTATCTCTTTTTGTTGAAGAGAGACTCCCTCAAGCATTGTTAGTAATTCCGCGGAATCCATCTCGAAAAAACCTACTTCGGTGCTATGTCTGTAAATCCAACGAATTTCCGGGTGGCTCAGCAGGTTCAAAAACCAGGTATTCCAAATATCGCCCATCGGAGGCCGGTCCAAATGGCCAAGCTGAAACACGGCTTTTACTTCTGTTCCTTTTCCGGGTTCGGAATTAATCTTAAATGAACCACCGGTCGCTTCTGCATTTTGTTTCAAAAGCGGCAAACCAAGTCCAACTTTCCGGGTGGTTCGCGATGTAAAGAACGGATTGACTGCCTGCTCCAAAACTTCCCTGCTCATTCCGCAGCCGTTGTCATTTATAGTCAGGTTGTAAAGGTTACTTTTTTTGTCCTCTTCAACTATGATTTCAATCAATGTTGCTTTTGCACTCACCGAATTCTGCACAATATCAAGCACATGGTCTGAGATGGTTTTCATGGCAATTCACAAAATCGGTTATCTTGTTGATTCAATGCTTTTTTTATCTCTGAAAAATTAATTTCTTCCAAATTAAAAACGGTGTAAATTTCGCCAATTTGTTCGGGATTATGTGCATCGGAATTGCGAATAAAGGTGGTTTTATTTTGTATAACATATTGTTCTATAACATGTTTTTCTGAACCATGTCTTGAAAGCCCCAGTGCATCGTACTTTAACGAGGGTGGAATAAACCCAAGCTGGCTTAATATTCCGTTAACAGATCGATCAACATGTGCCGGAATAAACAGTCCATTTAGCTCATCAACACGCTTTTGAATTTTTTCAATTCCAACTTTTAGTGCAGCCGGCAAATAATAAGGCACCATCTCCAGAATATTTTCATCCTCTTCAATTACCGGCTGGTATCCGTAGTATTCCTCAGAGTTGGGAATACGGGTAATATTTTCTTCAATATATTGCTGAAATTGAATTAGTTGTTCCGGTTGTTCAAAAAAAACAAGACAATGTACCTCCTCTTTTGTGGTAACTTCAGCGCCGGTTAACGTAAAAATCCCTTCCTTTTCGGCAAGCTTTTTAACCAGCAAACTGTGTTTTGTTGAATTATGATCGGTAACGCCAATAATATGCAAGCCACTTGCTTTGGCTTTTTCCACAATAGCTTGCGGTGTCATTTCCAGACTGGCACAGGGCGACAACAACGTGTGAATATGTAAATCGGCCCTGTATTTGTTCATAATAACAGATTTTAGATGTAAGTACAAAGTAAAGAGAGAAACTCAGAAAAATCAATTACTGGTTCGAATCTGAATTTAAATCAGCAAAAAGTTTTCCGGCCATTTCAAACGTTCCTTTATCTGTTCCCAGCAACGGAATTCCTTCATCCCGGCTACGTTCCAGGGTGTCTTCATCCGGTTCAAGGCCTTTCACCAAAATAACCGCGGCCAAATCTTTCAGCGAAGCAATGGCCATTATATTTTGGTGGGTTTGCAGGGTAATCCATACCTCATTTTCGGCAGCATTCCCCATCACATCGCTCAGCAGGTCGGAAACATATCCGCCTGAAATTTCATTATCAAGTACCTGCTCACCGGCAAAAACTTTCAGTTTGTATTTTTCCACCAAATCAGAAACCTTCATTTCGTCTTCCTTTTTTATTACAATCGGCTTCAAAGCGTTTTTCACCCCACTTTTTTTCCAGGTTTTTATACGCTTTTTCCGGTTTAATTTTTTGTTCTTTCACATATTTATTCTGCAAGAAAACGCAGTCCGTCATCCGGGCTTTTCCCTGCACAATATCTTCGGCCAGGGCGTGGCAGTTGGGAGCTCCGCAACCGCCGCAGTCGATGCCTGGCAACTGGCAAAGAATATTGTTTATTCTTTGCATTTTTTCGAGCGCACGCGTCCTGTTTTCATCCAGTACAAATACCGGTTTTGGTTCAATTTTTTCTGAAACCAGTTTGGCTTTCGTGCTTTCCTTATCCCACTCGTGCGTTAAAATCTGACTGGCTTTTGGATATTGTGCAGCTCTTTTTTGCAAACGTTCCACTGTAAGAAACCGGTTCCCGGTTAAAAGAATTCCCCCGGCACAACCCAGGTTGCACGATTTCAGTTCCAGAAAATCGAATTCGGGAACTTCATCATTTTCAAGTCGTTCAAGAAATTTCACCACATTATGAATGCCGTCAATAGCCATTGACTTTTTTTTGTACCACGAAGTTTCGCCACGTGGCAAACTCCACAAAATCCCTTCTTTACTCAGATATTTTCTGTATTCTGAAGTGTTAATCTGCTCTTTTACCGGAATCAGTTTCATGAGGCGGTTATACAAATCTTTCATATTAATGATGCCCGTAACAATGGATTCTTTTTCAGCAACCGGCTGGTTCACCGCTGCCATTTTTGCCGAACATGGCGAAACATAAAAAATTCCGATTTCGTTTTCTGTAGCTCCCTTCTTTTTCAATTGCTGAATGGCAAAATGAGCTGCTAAATCGTGAGGTGCTTTCCTGCGGGAAATATTGTTAACCAGCGACGGATATTTGCATTGAATCAAACGCACCACAGCCGGGCAAAACGAAGAAATCAGCGGACCCTCTGCCACCTCTTTCCGGCTTTCTTTAACCGATTCCATCAACCATTCAACCGGTTGCTCTACTTCAAAAATATGTGTAAAACCTAATTTCAGCAAAGCTTCATAAATCTGTCCTTCAGAATAAATCTCAGAAAACTGACCCACGAAAACCGAGGGAAACAAAACCACGCGGTATTTATAATTTTCAATCTGACTTATATTGTCGTGAACAACATAAATGGCATCAGCCGGACAGGCCCGCAGGCAGTTCCCGCAATCTACGCAACGCCCAGGATCAATTACCGCTATGCCGTTAACAATTCTAATGGCCTCAGTTGGACAACTTTTCATACAGTGGGTACAGCCAAAACATTTTTCTGTATCCACTTTCAAAGCATGGTATTTTTGTTTTTCTTTCATGAATAATAACACCTGAAAGTTAATGTTGTACCTTCACCCACCCGGCTTTCAATGCTTAATTCATCGGTATTTTTTTTGATGTTCGATAAGCCCATTCCAGCGCCAAAACCCATTTCCCGCACCTCTTTTGAAGCGGTTGAAAACCCAGGCTGCATGGCCTGTTCAATATTTTCAATTCCCGGCCCGCGGTCTGATACAACTATAATAATATCATTTTCGCCAATGGTTGCTTTTACTATCCCATCCCATGCGTGTGCAGCTACATTTACTTCAGCTTCATAAACAGCAACCACCACCCTTTTTATACTTTTGGCATCAATGTTCAGTTGCTTCAACATCTTTTTAATGTGACTCGAAGCTTTTCCTGCATTGGAAAAATCACCTCCTGATATTTTAAATTCCAGCTCAAGCGCCATTAATACACCGCTTTTAAACCGTTTAAATACAAAATTCCACTTGCTTTGTAAATGGAAAATGATGTTTCCAGTAATACGAGGCCATTTTCGTTGGCCAGCTCAATCATATCGGGAGTGGCTTGTTTTCCTCGGGCAAGCAAAATAACATGAATATCAGCCATTTCAGCAGTACGTATCAACTGCAGATTGGCAAGGCCCGTAACAAGCAGAATATTATCTTCATCGAGTGTAAGCACGTCGCTCATTAAATCGGAACTAAATGCTTTATCCAGTTCTTTATCGTTTTTTAATGTTCCGGAAACAACATGCGCTTCAGTATATTTTATAATGTCACTAATCTTCACGGTTAGTAATTAAAATTGGTTGTAAAATCTTTTCAGCAAAGATAATGTAAGATTAAGCTCAATTTATGCCAAATATCAAGAATTCCTGTTTTTAAATAGATTTAAAATGAATGTAAATAAGGTTTTTATTCACTATTTTTCCGACTGAATTTTTACCAGAAAAAAACTAAAAATGATTTACGATAAAAAGTCTTTTCTGCCGGGTAATATAAAAGATCCGGAATTTTACCAGAAAATTTTTGATGCACTACCCATTCCCATATTTTACAGAGATTTAAAGGGTGTTTACCAAATGTGCAACAAAGCACACGAGGAGTTTTCGGGAAAACCCAGGGAACAGATTATCGGGCAATCGGTTTACGACATTCATACCAAACATATGGCCGAAATTTATTACCATAAAGACCAGGAGTTGCTTGCCAATCCTGATGTTCAGATGTACGAAACCCAGGTGCGGCAAAAGGATGGTTCGCGCATGGATGTTGTTATAAATAAAGCAACTATCCATAATAACGAAGGTGAAGTTGTTGGCATTGTTGGATCGATAAACGATGTAACCAAACTGAAAAAAACCGAATTACGCCTGGAAAAAGCACAGGAGTCGATGGAAATTTCGTCGCACATGTTGCATAAAATCAACGTAGGAATTATAATGATGGACGAAAACCACAAAGTTGTGGATTCGAACGAAAGTTTTGCACGGCTAATGGGTGAAGAAACAACCGAGTTGTATGAAACCATTCCCGGGTTAAAAGGGGCCGATGTTGAAGTACTGGTTCCTGAAGTTATTTTCAAAATGATGTCGAGCATTCTTTCGTCGGGCGAAGAAATTTTGGAACGGGATATTAAATTCAGCAATAAACTACTGCATATTTCGGTGGTTACGTTGTATAAACAAAAGGTAGTTGGAGCCGTAATTCGCGACATGTCGGCGCCCCTGCTTGTCCGCGATGAAATTATAAACCGGGCGCAACGCATTAAAGAACAGAATATTGACACCGTTCAGAAAATTGCCCACCTGCTTGGCGAAAATGCAGCAGAAACCGAAGAATTACTGAATTCAATCATTCAATCGTACAGATATGGTGACGACCAATAATCCCAATTACCACATTGAAATAGATGTTCAGCAAAAAAAACCAAAAGGTGAAATTGCCTGCGGCGATGTTTTTATGTCCGATATTTTCAGGGAAGAGGGCCGGACTATTTTAGTGTTGAGTGATGGAATAGGCCACGGAATAAAAGCCAGTGTGCTGGCAACACTAACTGCCACCATGGCCTTAAAATATACCCGTTTTCACACCAAACCCGAAATTTCGGCACGGATTATTATGGAGGCATTGCCAAAAAGCAGCGACGGTAAAGAGAGTTATGCCACCTTTACAATTATTGAATTGGAAACCGACGGGCAGGTTCGAATTATCAATTACGATAATCCGCCGGTTTTGATAATCAGAAACGGAAAACTGTTTCAACCTAAAGAATATGAACTGGAAGTGCGTGGCAGGGAGAATGTGGGTAAACTGCTTCGTTGCCGCGAATTTACTGCCCGCAAAGAAGACCGGATGGTTTTTTTGTCTGATGGTGTGGTGCAGTCAGGATTGGGAAACAAACGGTACCCAATGGGTTGGGGAATTGAAAATGTTTACGATTTTGCTCTGAACCAGGCAAACCGGATGCCCGATATTTCCGCCTCAAAACTGGCCCGAAAAATAGTTAACCAGGCAGCAATGAACGATAATTTTGAAGTGAAGGACGATACAACCTGCGGTGTTATTTATTTCAGGGAACCACGGAAATTTATGCTCATTACCGGACCGCCTTTTTATAAAATAAAAGACTACGATTTTGCAGATCGCATTAAAAGTTTCAACGGAAAAAAAATTATTTGCGGCGGAACAACTGCCGAAATTATTGCCCGTGAACTTGACATTAATGTAGAAATAGAACATTTGGCCAAAAATCCTGAAATGTTGCCGCCAATTGCCCATATGGATGGATTTGAAATGGTAACCGAAGGAATTCTTACCTTGGGGAAAGTGGAAGAATTACTGGAAAATTATAACAGCGAAATCCGGCTTCAGGACAGCCCGGCAGAAAAAGTTGTAAAGTTGCTTTTACAGCACGACAGCATTGAAATTATTTTAGGAACCCGTATTAACTGGGCACATCAGGACCCGGAACAGCCTCTGGAACTTGAATTAAGAAAATTTGTGGTGAAACGTATTATTAAAATTCTGACCAACAAATTTTTTAAACATGTTGAAATTGAATACCTGTAAAAAAATCAAAAAAAACAGGAACTGTTAAAGCCCCTGTTTTTTTTTGGTTTTTAATATCTGTAATTTTTATTTCATCGGGTATTTTTTGAATACTTCTTCCGACTTCATCAGAATATCGACGTATTGTCCACGCTGATAAACAAACGGATCTTTCAGATTTTTACGCGAAAGTTTACCTCTGAAATCATCGAGTGATTTGAATTCATGCTCATCCATCCAGCGATTTATATCTATTAAAATATCCGAAATAACCTCTGGTTTATTTTTGTAAACAGTACTAACCACCTGCACCGTGTCGGCACCTGCAAGTATCAGTTTAATAACATCTTTGGCATTGTAAACTCCCCTGCTGGCACAAATACTGCCATCCAAATTTCCGTATAACAAACCGGCAAAACGAAGGGCAAGCAGATGATCTTTGCGGTTACTCAGGTTCCATGAATAATGAAATTCCTGATCATCTAAATCAATATCGGGCTGAAAGAGCCGGTTAAAAAGCACATAAGCATCTGCACCGGCTTCATCTATCTTTTTAATAAAGTTCAAAGGATTTGAGTAATACAAACTTAATTTAACACTCACAGGTATTTTTACAGCCTGTTTAACAGCTTCCACAATTTGTACCTGCTTGTCTTCAATAGACTGCCCCGAAATTTCAAAATACCCGGGTTCTGCATATAAATTAAGCTCCAAACCATCAACTCCGGTTTTTTCCAGCAACTTTGCATATTCAACCCAGGTAGGTTCGTAAATGGCGTTTAAACTTGCAAAAACAGGAATGTTTACACTCTTTTTGAGTTTTTCGAGATTGAAGAGGTGTTCTTTGGGTCCGGCATGTTCAATACTTGGAAACAGTCGCTCCATTTCAGCATTCCGGTACTCATACTCTGATAAATCTTCCGACATTTGCAGGTCTTCCAACTGAACCTGTTCTTCGAAAAGCGATTTATATACTATTGCACCAATTCCGGCTTCTTCGAGTTGTTCCGGAACGCCAGGTTTCATTGACAGATTACATGAGCCCAAAATAAGCGGGCTTTTCAGTTTTATACCCATGTAGGTAACAGAAAGATTTGCCATATCCTTTGATTTTTAGTTAATATTCTAATTAAAAAACTAAATATAAAAAGATTTTGTTCAAGAATGAATTTAAATTGTATTGAATTTCCCTTCAATAATATCTATGGGGAATATAGTTGAATGATATGTCTTTCAAAAAAAGCAATAAAAAAGCCACCTACAGGGCTTGCAGATGGCTTTTTTTTTAAAAAAAACACTGGTTACATCAAACTTAATGTCACGGTTAAACCGGCCATTACAACTGAAACCATTGTCATCAATTTGATTAAAATATTCAGTGAAGGACCAGAAGTATCTTTAAATGGATCGCCAACGGTATCACCAACAACACCTGCTTTGTGAGCTTCTCCACCTTTACCGCCGTAATTTCCTTTTTCAATGAATTTTTTAGCGTTGTCCCATGCGCCTCCGGCGTTGTTCATGAATACTGCCAGGGTAAAACCTGTTGTTAAACCACCTGCCAGCAAACCAACCACACCTGCAACACCCATGGCTGCTCCAACAATTACCGGAACAAAAATAGCCACCAGCGAAGGAAGCATCATTTCGCGTTGTGCGCCTTTTGTTGAAATTTCAACACATTTGGCATATTCAGGTATTGCTTTTCCTTCCAGAATTCCTTTAATTTCGCGGAACTGGCGACGTACTTCGTCAACCATGGCGCCTGCTGCCCGACCAACTGCTTTCATTGTCATGGCACTGAAAACAAAAGCCATCATCGATCCGAGGAAAATTCCACCCAGGAACAATGGATTGAACAGGGTAATATCATACGCAGCAGAAAATTGTTTAACCGAAGCAGTTGAAATTTTTATAACTTCTACACCATCTTCAACAACAGGTGCCACATCATGATAGAAAACATAGCCGCCTTTGGTAACAAAGCCTTCACCTGCTTTTGCAATTTTATCGAACCATAATCTCACTTCTTCCATATAGGCTGAAATAAGTGCCATGGCAGTAAGTGCTGCAGAACCGATGGCAAAACCTTTACCTGTGGCTGCAGTTGTATTTCCAAGCATATCGAGCGCATCAGTACGTTCGCGTACTTGAGGATCAAGTTCAGCCATTTCTGCATTTCCGCCAGCGTTATCGGCAATTGGCCCAAAAGCATCAGTAGCAAGCGTAATACCAAGGGTTGAAAGCATTCCCACAGCAGCAAACCCAATACCGTAAACGCCCATTGCAAAATGTTGTGCGCCTCCGGCAGCCCAGAATGCTCCCATAATTCCCAATACAATAGTTACAACCGGTATCCAGGTAGAATACATTCCCACTGCAAGACCATCAATAATTGTTGTAGCAGGTCCCTGCTGAGCTTGTTTGGCAATTCCTTTTGTTGGTTTGTATTCATCGGAAGTAAAATACTCAGTAGCCTGCCCGATGATTACACCGGCCGCTAAACCTATTACCACTGCCCAGAAAACACCCCAGGTTACCCAACCTAACATTACCAGGCCTACCATTGCAATTAAAACCAAAAGAGAACTTCCACCGGTTCCCAGTAAAAGTGCGTTAAGCAAAGTTTTTTGTGTAGCCGACTCTTTTGTACGAACCATAAAAATGCCAAGAATCGAGAGGATAATACCAATTGCAGCAACCATCATTGGCGCGAGAACTGCCTGGTAAGCCGTAAGTCCTGCATCCTGCATTACCAATGCAGGCAGGGATGCTCCCAATGCTGCAGTTGCCAGGATTGAACCGGCATACGATTCGTAAAGGTCTGCGCCCATGCCGGCAACATCACCAACATTATCACCAACATTATCGGCAATTGTTGCAGGGTTACGCGGGTCATCTTCCGGAATACCGGCTTCCACTTTACCAACCAGGTCGGCACCTACATCGGCAGCTTTGGTATAAATACCACCGCCAACACGTGCAAACAAAGCCTGCGTAGAAGCACCCATACCAAATGTAAGCATGGTTACAGTAATCTCAATTAATTTAACCCGTTCTCCGGCAGAGTTGATAAGTCCGTTTGTTACATACTCAGGATGAGCATGAACCAGGTTTAACCCTAAAAAGTGAAGGCCATTGGCCATGTTGTCGGGAGTATAAACGTACTCATTCAAAATCCAAAACCATGCAGCAATGTCGAGCAGTGCAAAGCCAACAACCACAAGACCCATTACGGCTCCACTGCGGAATGCTACCTGCAAACCTTTGTTTAACGACTGCGATGCACCGTGAGCGGTACGCGCCGAAGCAAATGTTGCTGTTTTCATTCCCAGAAAACCACAAAGGCCTGAGAAAAAACCACCTGTAAGAAAGGCAACCGGCACAAATGGATTTTGAACATTGAAATAGGCCATAATTGTTAACAGCGCAAACAAAATAATAAATACAATGGCTACTACTTTGTATTGCCGTTTTAAATAAGCCATTGCGCCCTCCCTTACATACTGCGCAATCTCAATCATACGGGGAGTACCTTCCGAATTCTTCATCATCGATTTGAAGAAAAACCAGGCAAAAACCAATGCAAGAATGGAAGCAAATGGAACTAAAATAAACATGCTACTCATAAGATGATAATTTTTATGTAACAAATGTTACGGTTTAGATTAAAAATTTCTGTTTTTATTTTGAATAAAAAATTAAAGTCTGGCTACTGTCACAAAAAATTTCTCCAACGGACAAAGATATACTATAAAATTAAATGCCAAATTTCAGTATTGTATATTCCATTCAGATTGAAAATAAATTAACACTTCATGTTAAAAATGAATAAGTGCATGGCGATCTTTCCCATTCATTAACACAGTAAGTGGTTCCTCAAATTCAACATGTTTAATAAAGCCTGTTTCGTTTACCAGTTTTTGATGTTTTAAAACATCCATATTCAGTTTTGCGTCGCTGGTATTATGCGGGACTGAAAAATAACCAACGTTCATAGAAGTAACGTTATGAAAAAAATGCGATCCCAAAGAAGCATCGAGTGGATAATTGGGCAAGCCCATTTCAACAATTACGCGTGCTTTTGATATATTGGCCCACAATACTGGAATTCCGGTAAACGGGTCGCGGGATCCCCATCTTCCCGGCCCAATTAAAATATATTCTTTTTTGTGGGTTTCAAAATATTGGTTTAGCTTGCTTATTTCGGTTGCCATTTGGCGGGTTTTGGTTTTGTCAAACATTTCAGGATCAACATAAACCACATCTTTAATGGTATCAATTTTTCCATTTCCCATGCCACGTTCAGCATACATAAAAACATTTTCTTCATCCACCTGTCCAAGGTCAATGTCAACCTGTTGTTCCACCCTGATAAGTGGTTTAATCTGGAGCAAATAAAAAGTGGGCAGTCCGTTTTCGGCTGAATCAAGATCCAGTGCATATTCTATTTCAACAGGAGAACCCATAGCCTCTTTAAATAGTTTTAGCAGTATTTGCAATGTTTCTGAAAGTGGCAGATAGTTGTATTTCAGAATATTGGCAAAATCAATTACTTTTGGTCCCTCACCCTGAATACCTGGCACCAGGTCGTCATTCTCCATTAAATAGGTTGATGCGGAATGTTCCAAAGTACCATCTTGCTCTGCTTCTCTGATACGGTATTTTTTAATAAATGCATCTTCACCGGCAGTAACCAAATCAATTTCTGAAACAGAAAGATCGATGGCATAAAAGTCTTTTTGAGAATTCCTTAGCAAATCGCCAATTGTGGTTGGATTAATAGTGGGATACCTGGGACAAAACCGAAATGAATTTTCACCGCCAACCACATACATTCCCAAACCCACGGCTGCAACTGAAAATCCATCCTCGGGCTGCATATACGATACCGGATAATAATTGTATGACTGTGCAACTCCGGAAATGGTAGGATAATATTTATTGTTGTAATTCTGCCCCACTACCTCCTGGATAACAACAGCCATTTTTTCCTCTTCAATTTTATAGTTTATGGCTTCGAAATAGGCTTGTGCGGACTCAGTAAAAATACTGGAATAAACTAATTTTACTACTGTTTCAAGCTGCTGGTAACGTACTTCCAAATCGGGGTGATTATTAGGAATAAGGTAAGTTGAATAAACCCCCGAAAAGGGTTGAAGTAACGAATCTTCAAACAAACCCGATGACCTTACTGCGAGGGGCTTGTCAACCCCTTTTACATACTCCAGGAGTCGTTCTCTGATTTTTTCATCAAATTCGGAATCGAGAAAATGCTGCCGTATGGAATTATAGTCGTTCAGCGAATAAATATCTTCATACAAATTATTGGTTTCCACAAATTTATCAAATTCAAGCGCGCCAATTACCGCAGTAGCCGGAATACGGATATTCAAATCAGGAATTAGTTTATGAAAATCAATATTTTCAATGAAGTTGCAGATAAAAGCAATTCCGCGGCCCTTTCCACCCAATGAACCTTTTGCCATACGAACAACCAGCCGGTTGGAATTTACCAGCGAAGGATCGAAGTTCACAATTGTACCTTTCAGTTTTTCGAACCGGGAAGTTTTAAAAACATCGAGGCAAAACTGGCGAAGTTCTTCCGCCGATTCAAAGTCTTCCGTTTTAATCGGACGCAGAAGTTCAGCCATGTTTATTTCACCACGCGCCATTAGCCAGGTTGAAAAAGAATTCCGGCGTCCGTGATACAATAATGCTTCTGCAGGAATTTCCCTGAATTTTTCCTGGAATTCATTCAAATTTGCAGCCTCGGTAATGGGTTTTCCATCTTTTCCTTTAAAAACAAAATTACCAAACCCCAGCCGCCGGTAAAGAAAATTCAGAATATCCATTGAAAGGCTTTCTGAATTTTTATTGATGAATTCAGCCTGAATTTCTTTAGCCCGGGCTGCATTCGAAATTTCCTGTGATTGAAGTAAAACCGGAATAGGATATTTTAAGGTGCTTTTGGCAAACTTGAGCAACTCAATGCCAGCATCGCCGTCTTCTTTTCCATCTTTTTCAAATTTCACATCAGAAATAACACAAAGCATATACCTGCGGTAGCTGTTAATTATCTGAACAGCTTCTTCATAAGTATCCACCAGTATAACTTTGGGACGGGCACGCATTTTTAAAATCTTGTGCAATTCATCCTTGGCATCTTCCTGCACCAGAATCTGGGTTTGGGTCATGATTGTGGTGTACAGCATGGGTAAATAGCGCGAATAATACTGAATGCTGTCTTCCACCAGCAATACTACACGTACATTCCCGTTTTGCGTATCGCGGGCCACATTTTTTTTGTCCTCAATATATTTAATCATGGCCAGAAAAACGTTGGAGTTTCCGTTCCAGACAAAAATCCGGTCAATAAAGTCCAGTTTTCGTCCTTCTGCCTGAAAAAAGCGCAGATCGGAGTTGTTGTTTGCCAGCAGCAGAAGCGGAATTCGAGGGCGCAGCTTTCCAATTGCACGTGCAGTTTCAACAGCAGAATCTTTATCCAGGCCGGCCATTACAATAATTAAATCAAAATCTTTATGCTCAAGTGTCAGCAGCGCATCTTCAGTGGAGTTTACACTGGTAAAACGGGGTGCTGCATACAAATTCAACTGAAGGTATTCTCCAAAAATTTTATCGCTGAATTGTCCTTCACGAACAATGGTATATGAATCGTAAAGGGTAGCAACCAGCAAAACTTCCTTCACCTTGTAAGGCATGAGTTCCTGAAAAATATCCCTGTCAGTTTTTTTGCGCTTATAAATACTTGCAAGTGTAATGTCTTCTATATTAAAATTCATACATGTCAAATTTAATTCGCTGAAATTAGCGATTTTTCAGGAAAGTTATACAGAATTTGGAAAGTTTGAAATGCAAAAAAGGCTCTGTAAAACCTACAGAACCTTTCATTAAAATCTGAATTTCATTGTCAATCCAATTTGTGAATGACCAACCCTGAGCGAAGTTTAGGTTCAAACCAGGTAGTTTTTGGTGGCATAATGTTTCCACTGTCGGCAATATCGATAAGTTGTTGCATGGAAACCGGAAAAAGGGCAAAAGCTGCCTTCATTTCGCCTGAATCCACCCTTTTTTTCAGCTCACCCAAACCTCGGATTCCGCCCACAAAATCTATTCGCTTTGAAGTGCGCAAATCGGTAATATCAAGAATCGGCCCCAAAACGTGGTTGGATAAAATGGTTACATCGAGAACACCGATGGGATCGTCATCGTTAAACGTTCCCTTGCGGGCAGTTAGTTTGTACCAGTTGCCACCAAGGTACAGACTGAATTCGTGCAAACGGGCCGGTTTGTAAGTTTCGGAACCCATGTTTTCTAACTCAAAAGCTTTGCTCAGTTCTGCTAAAAAACCTGCTTCCGATAATCCATTCAAGTCAGTAACCACCCGGTTGTAGTCGATAATCTGCAACTGGTTATCGGGAAAATGGACGGCCATAAAAAAGTTATATTCTTCATCGCCGGTATGATTTGGATTTTGAGCAGTTTTTTCAAGCCCGATTCGAGCTGCGGCTGCTGTTCTGTGATGCCCGTCAGCCACATAAGTACAAGGAACTTTAGTTTCGAAAAGTTGTTGAATGGCCTTGTTTTTTTCAACACCATTTACTACCCAGAAATGATGTCCGAAACCGTCTTCGGCTATAAAATCGTAAACAGGTTCATTGTTTGAGATAACTTCGTTTACGATGGCATCAATTTCGGGAACGGCTTTATATGCAAAAAAAACCGGCTCGATGTTGGCATTCAGATAGCGGGTAAGCACCATCCGATCTTCTTCTTTTTCGGGCCGGGTTAACTCGTGTTTTTTTATCAATCCGTTTTCGTAATCAGCACAGGAAGCGCCTCCCACAATGCCATATTGGGTTCGCCCGTTCATGGTTTGGGCGTATATGTAATACTTAGGCTCATCGTCTTGCACCAGCCATCCTTTTTCCTGAAACGCCCTGAAATTTTCCAGCGCTCTGTTATAAACTTTTTCAGAATGAATATCCTCAACTTCCGGGCACTCAATTTCAGCGCGGGTAATACGCAACAACGATTTTTTCTTTCCTTCGGCCATTTGGGCTGCTTCCTGAGAATTCATTACATCGTAAGGTAAACAGGCCAACTCTTCCGCAATATCTTTTGGAGGCCGTAACCCCCTGAATGGTTTTACGTTTGCCATATCAATATTTAAGTTATTGGGAGATTGAGTAGAATGAGCAAATGAGGTGTCTCAAAAGCATTTACTATCTCCAAAATTTATGATTCCTAAAATACTTATTTATTCAACTTCTTACTTAAATAATTACGATAACCAGCTGCTAATTTTGAAAGTTCCGTTAACAATTTCCTTGATTCAAAATATAAAGATTCATCAATATATTTTCTTCTGAATGCAATTGTTGAACAGGCAAGACATTCACGAATTGAACCACGTACCGTTTTTAGATATTTCAGTGCAAGAGGAACAGACTCACCATATCCTTCAGCAATATTCAACGTTATGGAATGAGATGCTCTTTTTAACTGACTGGTTAATTCATATTTCTCATTTTGAGGCAAATGGGTTATTAAATCATAAATGAAATCGATATAATCAAGTGACTTTTTATAAAGTTCTAATGTTTCAAAATCAAAAATAGTATCATGATAGTTTTGCATAATGGCTTTTAAAACAATTATTAAAATTTAAGTATCAAGTACATTTTCAGAAAACCCATTCACTCTTCACCCATTCACCCATTCACTCTTTCCTCATTCACCCTTACCTCATTCACTCATTCACTCTTCACTCATTCACCCATTCACTTTATAAGTAACATCCCCTTTTTCGAAGAAAGCCACAATTTGATCGGCTGCTGCAACCCCCGCATTGATGTTGGCCTCAGCAGTTTGAGCCCCTGCTTTTTTCGGAGTAAAAAAGTAACGGCCTTCAAATTTTGCAGCAAACTCCTTTTCGCAGTCAGGTGTAATGTCCGACATGTATTTAATATTGGGTTTTTCTTCCATTATTTTTATCAAATCCGGTTCGTTAATCACTTCTTTCCTGGCAGTGTTTACAATTACAGCTCCATCTTTCAGATGTTTCATAACTTCGTAACTTACTGATTTAATGTGCTCTCCCCGAGCCGGAACATGAATGGAAACGATATCGCTTTTTTCGTAGAGCTGTTCGAGTGATTTGGTCACTTTTAATCCGATGGCCGCTGCAGCTCCTTTGCTGTAGTGGGTATAAACAATCACCTTCATTCCAAATGCGCGGGCAATGCGAAAAACATTTCGTGCCACGTATCCAAATCCGTGTAATCCAAGTGTGCGGCCACGTAATTCACCACCCGGTTTTCCGCTAAACATTTCACGGAGTCCGAAAATAGCCAAACCAATGGCCAGTTCGGCTACTGCATTTGCGTTTTGGCCCGGTGTGTTCATTACTACCACATTTTTTGCACTGGCAGCATCACAATCAACATTATCGTATCCGGCTCCGGCTCTAACAACAATTTTCAATTTTGGGGCAGCCTCAAAAACTTCGGTATTTACAATATCACTTCTTACTATTAAAGCCTCGGCATCAGCAACTGCCTGAAGTAATTCATTTCTGTCAGTATAATTTTCCAACAAAACCAGGTTATATTCTTTGCCGGCTTTTTCAAAAATTTTACTGATTTTTTTTATTGCCACAGGGGCAAATGGTTTTTCGGTTGCAATCAAGATTTTTCTCATCACTCAAATTTTTTATTCAGAAAAAAATGCAGGATTTTCACCCTGCATCTTTTTTATTTGTTTTTTTCAAAATCCTGCATGGTTTCAACCAGCGCCTTTACACTTTCCACAGGCATGGCGTTGTATATGGAAGCCCTGAATCCTCCTACCGAACGGTGCCCTTTAATTCCCACCATCCCTTTGGATGTGGCAAAATCAAGAAAGTCTTTTTCCAGTTCGGTATAATCGGGCGCCATAACAAAAGTTACGTTCATGCGCGAGCGGTCTTCAGGATTTGGAACCGTAGGAACAAACAGCTTGTTTCTGTCCAATTCATTGTAAAGCAGGTTTGCCTTTTCAATGTTCACTTTTTCCATGGCTTCCACCCCACCGTTTTCTTTCAGCCAGCGTAAAGTTTGCAAACTGGCAAACACCGGAAGTGTAGCCGGTGTGTTAAACATGGAACCGGAATCGATATGGGTTTTATAATTTAACATGGTAGGAATTGGCCGGTCAACTTTTCCGAGTGCATCGTCTTTTACAATGACCAGGGTTGCTCCTGATGGACCAAGATTCTTCTGCGCACCGGCATAAATCAGGTTGTATTTGGCCACATCAACCGGGCGACTGAAAATATCGGACGACATATCGGCAACCAGCGGAATTCCAACATCCGGGTCGTTGAGCAACTCGGTACCAAAAATGGTATTGTTTGAAGTAATATGCAAATAGTCAGCATCGGCCGGCACATCAAAACCCTTTGGAATATAATTGAAGTTGGCATCTTTTGATGAAGCCACCTCAACTACTTCGCCAAAATGTTTGGCTTCTTTAATGGCTTTTGATGCCCAGGATCCCGTGTTCAGGTAGGCAGCTTTTTTTCCCATCAGGTTATAGGGTACCATTAAAAACTGCAAGCTGGCTCCGCCCTGCAGAAAAAGCACCGAATATCCTTCGGGCACGTGAAGCAGTTCTTTAACCAACGCACAGGCTTCGTCCATAACGGCAATGAACTCTTTACTGCGGTGCGATACTTCCATAACCGAAAGTCCGGTACCGGCAAAATTAATTACTGCTTCGGCTGTTTTTTCTTTTGTAAACTCGGGTAAAATTGATGGCCCCGCATAAAAATTGTGTTTCTTCATTCTTCCAACTTTTTAGGTGAATTAATAAAATCATTTTTTGCAAAACACCCGGTTCAAATTTCGGATAACCCGGGAGATTAGCAGATGAGAAAAATCAATATAAATAATAAAAATTTGAGTTCTACAACATAGTTAAACACCAAATAGAAACAGACCAAACAAAATTTTGTGGCTAGTTCAGTTTTTGTGCTATGAACGTTTTTAATTCAAGAACACAAATTTATGCGATTCTGCCCAAGAATGCTATTTTTTAAATAGAAAAAAGAAAATAAGGGGTTATTTAAACCAAAGTTAAATAAAGGGCAATTTTACAATTTCGGCGGGAATGGATTTATTCCGGATATTCACGTAAATGCCTGTTCCAAAAGCAGCATACTCTTTGGCAATATAACCTAACCCAATGCCTTTATTCAAAACTGGCGACATGGTTCCTGACGTTACCTGACCTATTACTGAACCTTGATAATCAACCAATTCGTATCCATGACGAGGGATTCCTTTTTCCAGAAGAACGAAACCACGGAGCCTGCGTTTTACTCCTTCATTTTTTTGCATCATTAAAAAATCGCGATCGATAAACTGGCGGCCGTTGTTGAATTTTGTAATCCAGCCCAGCCCGGCTTCAATGGGTGAAGTTGAGTCGTCAATATCGTTTCCGTAAAGGCAATATCCCATTTCGAGGCGAAGAGTATCGCGCGCACCAAGTCCAATGGGTTTGATCCCGAATTCTTCTCCAGCCTCAAAAACGGCAAGCCATAATTTTTCCGCATCCTCATTTTTGCAATACAATTCGAAACCACCAGCTCCTGTATATCCTGTGGCAGAAATAATTACATCTTCAATTCCGGCCATTCCGCCGGTTTCGAAACTGTAAAATTTTATTTCCTGTAAATTGATTTCTGTAAGTTTCTGTAAAGTTTTTAAAGCATCAGGGCCTTGCACAGCCAACTGACTCATATTATCTGAAACATTTTCAAGTTCGGCACCAAATTCATTTTGAAGGTTAACCCATTCCCAGTCTTTTTGAATATTGGAAGCGTTTACCACCATCAAATATTTTTCAGGATCAAAACAATACACCAGAAAATCATCAACAATTCCGCCCCTGCCGTTTGGGAAACAGGTATATTGTGCCTGGCCCGGTTTCAGAATTGACGGATCGTTGGACGAAACTTTCTTCACCAAATCGAGCGCATTTGGTCCTTTTACCCAGAATTCACCCATGTGCGAAACATCGAAAACTCCAACCGCATTCCTAACGGCCATATGTTCGTTTCTAATTCCACTGTATTCAATTGGCATTTCATAACCGGCAAACTCAACCATTTTGGCCCCGGCTTCTTTGTGTACTTTATTTAATGCAGTTTGCTTCATAATTGTTTAAATTACAGGAATTGTACAAAACTATAGATTCATCAATTTTCCACACATGAAATATATCATCGTTTTTCTGAATGGTAAGTCAAAAATAATATATAAATTGCGCCCGAATTTTCTAAGAATAAATGGACGGACAATTAAACCACGTAAACCTCGGTTATCTTGATGATATTTCCGGAGGGGACAGCAATTTTAAAAAGGAATTAATAGGAATTTTTCTAAAACAAATTCCTGATTTTATTAGAAATCTTCATCGGTTTCTCATTGATGACGAGATCGAAAATCTGGCGAAAGAAGCGCATACTGCTAAATCTTCAGTTTTGATATTCATGATGGAAGAAACCGGAAAAAACCTGAAAAAAATACAATTGCTTGCCGAAAATAATCAGAAAGAAGAAATTCTGCCTCTAATTTTGAAGGTTCAGGATGACATGGACAAAGCTTCAGCTGAATTGCATGTTTTTTTGGATGAACTGGAGCTGGCGAAAAAGTAACAGACTTTAGTTATTTTCATGTAATCCACACTCTTTACCGGTATTTTGCTCCCACCACCAGCGACCTGCCCTGAAATCTTCTCCCGGCTTAATTGCCCGGGTACATGGTTCGCAGCCAATACTCACAAATCCTTTGTCGTGCAGTATGTTGTATGGTACATTGTTGTCTTTTACGTACTTTTTCACCTCATCGAGGCTCCAATCCAAAAGCGGATTGAATTTTATGATTTGATTTCCTTCATCCCACTCAAACTCATGCAGGCCGCTTCGGTTAGCCGATTGCGAAGCACGCAAGCCGGTAATCCAAATCTCATGACCATCCAACGCACGTTTTAGCGGAATCACTTTACGAATGTAACAACATTCTTTACGGTTCTCCACCGATTCGTAAAAACTGAACGGGCCTTTTTCATTCAGTAATTTTTCAACCTTGTCAGTTGGAGGAAAATAAGCTTTTATGGGTTTTCCATACCGTTCGAGTGTGCTTCTGAAAACTTTATAGGTTTCTTCAAACATCCTCCCGGTATCGAGCGTAACCACTTCAACTGGTAATCCATTTTTGAAAATCATATCAGTAATTACCTGGTCTTCGTATCCAAAACTGGTGGTAAAAACAATTTTTCCAACATATTTTTCAACCAAAAATTCCAGTTTTTCCAAAATCGATTTTCCGGATAAATCTTTATTGAGTTGTTGTACTATTTTATTCTCGTCCATTTCTAACTTCCTTTAAAACATTCAGCAATCTGCAAATATATAAATTGAAATGAGTTACTCTACAAACAGCACCAATCCTTTCAGATACTCTCCTTCAGGATGGTAAATATTTACCGGATGATCGGCCGGCTGAGTAAGCTGGTGCATAATACGAACAGTACGGCCTGCAATGGCAGCAGCAGAAAAAACTGTTTCACGAAAGCGGTCTTTGGAAACCACCTGCGAACAGGAAAATGTGAATAAAATTCCACCACTCCTTATTTGTTCAAATGCCCGCGTATTAATGCGTTTGTATCCCTGCAAAGCCTGTGGCAATGTTGCGCGGTGTTTGGCAAATGCCGGCGGATCGAGAATAATTAAGTCGTATTTTTCCTGAATGTCTTTCAGGTATTCGAAAGCATCGGCTGTGAACGCTTCATGCCGTTTATCAGCAGGAAAATTCAGTTCCAGATTTTCGTTGGTCAGGTCGATGGCTTTTGCCGAAGCATCCACCGAATGAACTGATTTTGCACCGCCCTGCATGGCATAAACCGAAAATCCGCCGGTATATCCAAACATATTCAGCACATCGCGGTTTTTGGCATATCGCTGAACCAGCAAGCGGCTTTCGCGCTGGTCTATAAAAAATCCGGTTTTCTGTCCGGTTTCCCAATCCACTTTAAATTTGAGACCGTATTCCAGCACTTCATTGCTTTCTGGGTTTCCAAACAGCAATTCGTCTTTGGGCTGAATATTTGCTTTAAATGGCAACGTTTTTTCGCTTTTATCGTAAACTGCTTTCAATTTTTTGCCCAAAACCGCCTGAAGCGCTTTTACCAATTCGTTACGCATCAGATGCATTCCTACCGAATGCATTTGCAATACTGCAGTGCCGTTGTAAAAATCAACAATCAATCCGGGCAATCCGTCGCCTTCAGCATGAATAATCCGGAAAACATTAGTTTCAGCATCGTTTCCAAATCCCAGACTTTGCCGGTAATTCCATGCCTTTTGAATTTTGTTTTTCCAGAAATCTGATTTAAGTTCAGTTTCGGTGAAAGAAATAATTCGCACGGAAATGGAGCCAACCTGATAGTGACCAATTCCCAAAAATTCATCTTTATTTGAAAACACCGCAACCAAATCGCCCTCTGAAACCTGCCCGTACATTTTTTTTATGGCACCCGAAAACACCCATGGATGAAACCGCTTCAGCGACTGGTCTTTGCCCGATTTTAATACAATTTTTACGAATTCCTGCGGCATATTCAGCTATTTGAAAAATTCCGGTAAATATTCAGGGCGGTCCAGGCATCAGTGGCAGCGTAACTTTGCTGAGCTTCAGTTAACTGATCTGCCTCCCAGTTGGAAAGTTGTTGCGATTTTGAAATTCGAAACCCCAAAACTATGGCTGTGAGCTTTTTCAGACTAAAATTTTGAATGCCCAAATCTTTGGCGTGATCCTGTAATTCAATAAATCCGGCAGGGCTAAATCTGGCAATTCCCTGCAACCCTTTTATATCATCGCGAATGGCAACGCCGGCTTTAATAATTTCAGGACTGGCCAGAATATTCCTGATGGAAGTCGGAAGGCCAACTTTGTTTACCCGAATCAAAAAAGCTTCGTTTTGTGTGGAAAGTTGTAAAAGTGCAACCTTGTTTACCACTCCTTTTTTGAATGAAGGCCGTGTTTCGGTGTCGAACCCAATTACAGACCGGGTTGAAAGAAATTCCGCAACATCATTCACCTGTCCGGGTTTGTCAATAACATAAATATCTCCCTCAAACCACCGCAACGGCAGATCTGTTAATTCTTCTTTTGTTATACTTTCTTTAAACATTTTTTACTCCTCATCTGAAACGGTTCCCCAAAACCTGTCGAGCCATTCCGGGCTTCCTTTTCCAGGTTGTACTTCGTCGTTTTTTCCGGAGTTGTTATAAGCCGGAAATTCAACTTTGTCGGTAACCAGTTTATGTACTGCGCGCAGCACGTTCACCAATCGTTGTCCCCAAAAAACTTCGAAATGATAAACACAATCATACAGTGCATCGTTCATTATTTCTTCATCGCCCAGACTGTAAGCATTCAAAAAATCCTTCAAATCCTGGTAAACATCCAGCAGGCTTTCTGAAATGCTGGCTGTTACCATTTCTTCCCCAAATTGAATTTCAGGATCGAAAACTTCGTAATAACTATCGTATTCACCTAAAACTTCGAGCCAGCGTTGCTGCAAAACATTATAGTCCAGTTCCGAAACATATTTCTCCAATTCATCTTCCAGCAATTTTTCGGTTTCGGGCAACAGTGTGGCTTTCAAATACAGCAAAGGCAAAACTTTTTGCAGGTTTTTTATATTTTGGTCCACGGGAATGGTGCTGGCTTTTTCAATAAGCCCGCAAAATTCATTGGCGACAGTCACAAACTCCACCACATTTTTTGAATAAACCACTGAATGTAAATCTGAATCACTCATAATTTTCTGAAAATGAAAACCGCTGCAAAAGTAATAAAGATATTTAAAATGAAGCAGAAGGATTCTCAGTAGGATTTAAGACAAACTCCACTAATGAAAATCCGGTTCATCGCATTCATTTCTTTTCACTGGAACTTTTTACGTAGCTTTTCCTTTATTGAGCATTCGAAATTGAATATTGAATATTTCTCTTAATAAATATTTAATGCAAAATACTCAATGTTGAACATCCAAATAACCTGCCTGCGGATTAAAAATTCGACAGATTTATTCCTCCAGAAAATACCTCAACTGGTCGAGCATAATGGGTACATCTTCACTTTCAATACCCTGACTGAGCAGGTGCGGCAAATCTTCTTCGAAAACGGCAAGGAATTCTGCTTCCGAAAAACCATCTTTCGAAATGGATTTTTTATAATAATCCAATGCTGATTTCCGATTTCCCAGGCTCCACTGTACATGGCCCATATTCATAAAATCGTGTTTGTTGGGAGCGTCATCTATTAATTGCAGAAAATATTTTTCAGCCTGTTCTTTTTTCCCGGTAAGAAATGAACACCAGGCTATGGGCCGCCACACTTTTTTGTTCCCGGGCGCCAGGTATTCCACCTTAAAATAGCATTTTAGTGCTTCATCATATTCATCCAATTCCAGCAGGCAATGTCCAACATTAAGTTGGGTGTTCAAACTTTCCGAATCTATTTTTTCAGCAGCCTGGTAATATTCCAGGGCTTTGCCGGGTTGTTTCAGGTTACGGTAGCAAAGCGCTATTTTTTTCAGGTTCCACAGCCGGTTTATGTCATACAATTCAGCTTTCAGATAACCTTCCAGCGCTTTTTCAAAATCGCCCAGATTCTGGTAACAATAGGCAATTTTCTGGTACAACTCACCATTTTTTTCCTGTTCAATTAAGTACCCAAAAACTTCGGCAGCTTCCTCAAAATGGTTCTTTCCAAAATAATACTCTGCAATATTGCGCAATACTTTTGTGTCTTCCCTTAAAATATCGCCCAGAGCCAGTTTATTGTGAAAATCGAACCGCCAGTTAAAAATATCTTCAAAGTCGTTTTTGCGCGGAAAAAGTTTGTAAAACCGGTACAAATCCTGAATATACTGGTTCGAAATAAATTCTGCCTTGCGCCCGGGTTGTGTCAGTTCTTCGTCTTCTTCCAATTCTTTAAGCTGATCCATTTCGGCATTAATGCCTTGTGTCATAAATTCGCGGTTTTCTTTGGGCAGGCTCTGAATGCTGAAACAAAATGAATATTTGTCTGAGTTACACAAAACCGGTGCCTTGTCCAAAGCTTCCATCAACCGCTTACTGGTATCATCCTTAATATTCAGAACATTTGCAATTTCAGGATTTTCAGGAAAAAACGGAATAAACCAGTTGCCCATTTCCCCATAAAACGGAAAAGATTTAAGCATGGCAAACGATCCCATAAACACATCGGCGCCTTCCATTTGCAGCTCCGAAAACTCCTGCATTTTATCCATTAAACCCGGCGAATCTTTAAAAATCTCTTCCCAATCCGGATTTTTATCTTCCGAAAATCCTTCGTCCATCAAACTGTCGAGGTTAATTTTATCTTTCAGGTTTGGACTTATTTTTATCATCTCCGGCATAATTTCATCACGGATTCGTTGCTGCAGTTTTTCGGTTTCTTTACTTCGGATGAATTGAACAATTACCCGTTCGAGGTTCCGTTTAAATTCCGGATTCTCGTTCAGAATTTTCAACCGCCCGGTAATTTCAGGATAAAAGGGTATTCGGGCATCGTACCGATACAGGTTTACCAGCAAACCAACCAATGCGCGCTGGTTAATTTCCATTTCTTCCGAATCGTAGGCATCGAATAAAAGGGTAAATTTTTCGGGATCGAAATAGCGTTGCAGGCTGAGCATGAGGGCAGTTACCATATACGATTTGTAAGCAACCAAAACTACCGGGCTCATAATAAAGTTGCGCAATGGTTCGGCTTCGGCAGGTGACAGTTTGTCTGTAAACCAGATGTGGTAAAACAATCTCCGCATTTTTTGCTGATGTTCTTTTGCTGCCTCAAGGGAAGCAACCTCATCTCCCTGATTTTCATCCTGAAGGTAATAATCTTCCAGTTCCGTCAACCAGGCCGTAAAGTTGGGAATGAAATTATTTTTAAAACCACGCTTTTTTTCATATTCAATGGTGGGTGAAAACCTGAGCCGAATGGCTTCATTTATTTTTTCAGCCAGCTCAAAAACCGACACAATCAGTTTACGGTAAACCTTTTGCCGCTCAGGATCCTGAGTTCCTTCCACCGTGTATTTCAGCATGTAGTGGTAGGTTTCTTCCAGATTTTTATATTCGTCGTAAAATATACCGAGACCATTTTCAGCAATAAGTTTTCCCAGCATATCAAAAGCCGGTTTCAACCTTCTTGCTGCCAGATTGCTGCAAATTTCAGTATATATTTTTTTGAGTTCCTGTTCTGTCATATTCATTATTCTTATTCAAATTTAGGTCAAAATAAGAACTCATCAAAAAACAAACCAAGAAAATAGTATGCGGAATTGGCAGTCTTAGTGTATAATTTAGTGCTGTTGAATTATTTCAAACAGAAACCGGGAAATGTTTACTTCGAATCCATCCATGTGTTTCACCGGCGTGTGACCTGCCCCGGTAATGGTGACCAATTCGTTTCTGACGTTATTTTTGTCCAGTTCTGCTTTTAACTTCACTGAGTTGTCATAAGCCACCAATTCATCCTCTGTGCCATGAATAATGATGGTGGGCGGATCGTTTTCATCCACAACTGGTTCGCCCCATTCTGCTGAAGGACTGCCCCAAAGATTCACAAATGCAATTATTCCTGAATTGTCCACACCCGGAATGTTGTTGTTATCATTCAAACACAAATTCGTACCCAGAATTCCGCCGGCAGATCCTCCTGCAACAATAATTTTTGAAGGATCGATTTTCAGCATTTCTGCGTTTTCGCGAAGCCAGACGAGGGCTTTTCCGGCATCCTCAACAGCATCGAAAATTGTTTCTTCCGGATTTTCCCTGGGCTGTTCACGAATCCTGTAATCGATAGATAATCCTACATAACCTTTCATGGAAAACCGTTTGACCAGTTCAACAATGTACGACTGGCTTTTATCATTTCCCGGACGAAAGCCACCACCATGAATCCATAAAATTACCGGGCGGTTCAGTTGTTCATCGCCTTGCGGTGTATAAATATCAAGCTTCAAATTTTCCAGCTCCCCTTTTTCATTCACTGATTCAGCAAATTTTATATCTTTTTGAATGTCAACTTCTTTAAAAGTTCTATCCAGATAACGCGTTTTTTCCGGCAATTGGTTTTGTTGAGTTTTACTGGGAAAAGAAAATCCTAAAAAAATAAATGTAACTACTAACAGAAATGCTCTTATGCCTGAATAACGATACATGGTATTGACTTTTAATAATTATGCGATAAAGGTAAAGAAAATTCAACTCCTGAAATTTTTATTCGGTGAATTCCAATGAATTCTGGCCACAAAAACGCTGCCGTCGGAGCCGTATTTTTCCACACCATGCGGCTGCATCCATTCCGAAACGGTAACCCAGGTTTCGTTTTTGCTTACATCGGTTACGCCAAAATTTCCCAGTCGTGCACCACGTTCAGGTACCAGAATTTGTTCCGTTTCCCTGATTACGCACAGTTTTTCCGGATCGACCTGTGCCATAAACAGCGGTGCCCGGTGCCGGAAAACATGGTCGTTGTTTGCGCCCCGGCGGGTGTAAACCAAAAACAGACTTTCGCTGTGCGTTACCCAATGCTGCTGGGTATTGTAATTTCCCAGGTCGCTGCCGTCGTCAAATGTCCAGGGTACATAACTTCCAAAGTGTAACCCGTCTTTACTATGGGCAACAAAACCTTTCTCGTCATTTCGAATGGTCATAAAAAATTCACCCTTAAACCGGGTAAGCGAAGGTTCATGCAGTCCCCTGGTGTCATTGTCAATATTTAATTCTGAGCCGTGTACCAAATAGTTCAATCCTTCCCCGTCGAATGAGCACCGGCAGACGGTAACGTTGGAATTTTTTCCAGGCGGACGAAACGATATGGGCAGTAGAATGGTGCCGTCTTCCAAATCGAAACGCTGGGCACAACCGGCACCTGAATTGTAAAACTTTTCATCAGCTGGCATTTGCAGTTTTTTCCAGTCGCCCCAGTTTCCGGTTTCGGCATTGTAAATCGAATAGGAAGTGTGCCGAGATCTGGGGTTGGTCACTTTCCATTCGGGCGTGTAAACAACCGTGTGGCCGGTGCCGAGCAGTTTTTCCGAGGATTGGTGCCACCCCGGCCAGAAATCGCTTACTGCCACGGGGCGTTCCACGCCATCGATAATTTCAAAGCGGGGTTTCAGCGTTTCCAGTTCCACCGGTTCGCTCCAGGTGTTTCCCAGATCATGGGTTTCCAGCCCGAACATTCCCCGAAACACATCGCTGCCCGCCAAATCGAGGCTGTTCATGGTCATTACAACCCGTGGCGCACCGTTTTTCCCAAAACCCGGAACTATTCCGGCACGCGGATGGCTCCAGCATTTTTCCCCATCGAATAGTTTCGTTACGACATCGAGACTCAACTCAAAACCTGCATCTTTACTGAAATTCAGGCAAGATGGAAGAATCAGGTATGAAATTCCACCAAATATTGATTTTTTCAGAAAATTTCTTCTTTCCATCCGAATTACCTGTTAGTTAAAATAGAAGGTGCCCTTTCCCAGTTTCACTTCTACAAGATTGTCGCCTGTTTCCAATACTTCAACATCCTGATCAAACTGAACGGAATTAATTCCAGGCCCATTCAGTTTAATTATTCCGCCGGTCGTGACAATTGCACCTGATTTTCCATTTAAATAAACAGTAACCGGAACATTGGATTCAAATCCGGTATCAGACGAAGAAAAATGAGTTCCGTTTCGTACAAACCAAAATCCTGATTGCCTGAATAAAGCCATTTCAGCCTGAACCGAGTGTCCGGCAACCTGAACTTTTGATACACCTTCAGATTCAAAAATATAATCGGTTTCTTCATTCAGAGTAACAGTAGAAACGTTAAATCCATCGCCCTGAATCCGCTGAAAACCAGCTTTTGGATGTTCAGCGTCACTTGGAAATAAAACCGTTACCAAATTCCTTTTCCCCTCTGAATCAACCGGATAAACAGACTCGAGCCGGTTATGATCCGGGTAATTTGGATACCTGTCGGGAACCGCCGACTGCACTTTTTCCACATGCACTGCTTCAGCCAGAGTGGCATAAAAAATGGTAAGTTTTGTGCCGGGCACGGTTGGATAATGATCAATCTCTGCCTCATATTCCAAATTGGCCGATATTTCGGTTACCGTTGTTTCGTTGGCCGGATGAATGTAATTTTTGACCACATTTCCGGCATTTGATTCCACCTTATCCATCACAACAAAATAACCATGTGCCTTTTCGTTTCCATGCACCAGCAGAAGATTTCGGTAATGTTTGCTTCCGGTTAGTGCGGGCCCTGAAAATCCGCAGGCAAAATCAAGCTGGCTGGTGGTAAATCCCTCCACAATTCCACCGCCGAGACGAGATTTATGATTTTCCCCGTTTAGGGTTAACGTATTGTTTAATGCAGCGGCGCGGGTTGGTTCACCCAACCGTCCACCGTTAACCAACAACCGGTTACCAAGTCCTGAAAGCGCCAGGCCATTTACCTCGTTGTGGGTGTGCCACTCGTCCTGAGATTTAATGTTGTACAAAACACCGTGCAACCCGTTTGGATCATCTTCCTTTTCGCGGAAAAAAGCCCCGCCGTTTTCGTAAAACTGACTGGAAGGAACTACCGGTTCAGGTAGCGCCGACTTTGGAAGAATGTACGTTAAAATATGTCCGATTGCCGGTCTTCCTTCATGAAACCAGGCAGCATACCCGGCCGCTTCTTCGTCGAAATTTCCAACGCGGCGGTGCAGCATGTCGTTGTTAATTCCCTGAGTGGGAAGCATGTCGCCAAAAATGGCCATCTCTTTGGCACAGTTTACGCTGGAACCAAACAGCCACCGGTGAAACTTTTTTAACCGCTCGTTATTGTAATACCTTTTATCGATGCCGGTAAATTCAAGCACATCCATGTAACCCGATTTCGAAACGCGGCTGTCGCCACCGCCTACCCTTTCCCAGGCATAGTGGTTGGTAACCGGACTCACGCCGTCGTTAGTAATTTGCACCATTATACCGTTGAAGTAGTCGTCGTCGGGTGTGGTGCGATCGCCTTTGTAAATATCCCAGGCACCATGCGTTCCCCGCCGGATATCAGCCCACGATCCTTTGCGGTTTATTTTAAAAATCTGCGTTGAAATAACCTCTTCGCACCGTTCAATTTCGGAAGAGGTAAGCGCATCATAAACAATATCGAGCGCCAGAATAGCCACAAAAAATGAACCCATTGGCGGAACAACGCCACCCCAGTCGCCCCCATCTTCAACCCGTATTTTTGAATACTGGTTTACGATGGCATCGCGAACCCTTTGCGCGTGCACTTTTGCATTTGAATCTTCGAGAATATAGGCCAGTGCAGCCGCACCAACATAATCCTGCAAATCGTAAGCTTCTGTTTTGCTGCCGTTTTTTGATCGGGAAATGGCATCTTCTTTCATCGATTTCCAGGGCTCACTGGCAGCCTTTTGCCGTAATTCCTGAAACTGCTCTTTTTTTACAATTAAAAATGGGTGGTGCGATTCTTTTACTATCTCCTTTTGTTTTTCTTCTTCCGGAAAATCTTCCGTTTCGGCTTTGCAGGAAAAAGTTATTAAAATAAAACCAATGAGTATCGAAAAAATTTTAAGCATATTTTCAAATTTTATTGAACGGGTTTATCCATTACCCAAAGCAGCGGATTACGGATGGGCAGATTTCTAATCACTTCCTGCGTTTCGGGATAGCCATCGAGCGTTTTCCACAATTCAATGAACTCCGGTTTGTTGTAAGCCCTGCCCGCAAAAAGCAAAAACGGATGCCTCACCGGCCACTCGTCCCAGTACATCACATCCTCGCCATAGGGCCATTCCGATTTGTCTTCCACATAGGGAAACAGAAATTCTGCACCCAACTCCAGGTTTTTTCCATCGGGAGTTGAAAATTGGTACAGGTTATGATTTTCGTCCGACAAAATTTCGGCGGCAGTCATAAATGCATCGAGGTTAAACAACGAATAGCCGTAGGGTTTGGTGCGTCTGATTTCCAGCGGAAAAGAGCCGTCATCAGCCATTTGGTCGGGCAGCAAAATATCTTTAAAACGGGTTCTGCATAATTCCAGCACTTTTTCATTTTCGGTGAGCCGGGCAAACATTCCAACCTGCATCACCCAGCATGTGGCGTGGTTGTTTTTGGTGTTCATCTCGTCTATTCCGTAAGGATGTGTGGTGAGCCAGGTTACAAATTCGGAGAACCAGGCTTTTACAGGTGAAACCAAACTTTCCGGTAATGCCTTGTTTTGGTCCAGAATTTCTACAGAACGGGCCACTTCAATCAAATGAATGGCATCGATGATTCCGATTCCGCGCCCAGTTAAGCGGCCTTTAATGGCCTGTGCATAATTCAGACTGGGATTCATGCGGGTTTCAGGATTCACAAACCAGGCTTCCAGATGGCGGCCCACAGCATCGGCAAATTTTTGATCGCCGGTTAACAGCCAGGCCGAAGTTTGTTTGCCCGCAATCTTGCTCAGGCGAATCATGGCCAGCCTGTGCGCTACGAAGTTTTCCGGGTTGGTTTCCCCGTCGCGCTGAATGTAAGGCCCGTCCGGATTTTCAGGGTCGGGCCACCAGTAATCGCCTTCGGAATAAAAGTCGTTGGGCCCGCCGGCACTGCGTTCGCACACTTCGGAAGTAACGGTTATTGGCAAACTATCGAGGTAGCCGGTGACGGTTTCAACAATAAACTGCTGTTCGTCATTTGAAATGTAAGGAACTTCTTTTTCAGAACAACCTGATATTATTAATAGGATTAAGAACAAAAAACCTGCTTCTACTTTTTTATATTTCATGCTTTAATTCTTCTTTGTTATCACTACCTCATTTTTTCCTTTGGTTTTCGGGTTGTTTACCGTAAATACAATTCGGGTGATTCCATCGGGCCAGTAGCGGCTGAGGCCGGCGTCAGTTACCTCGTTAAATTCTATTTGCGGTGTAACCGATTTGGTGTTGTATTTCATTTCCAGATCGAATCCGTCGCCTTTCAGCAATAAAATGCCCGGTTTCTGTTCCGATACTTTGCAGTAGGTTACAAAATTTATGGTGGTGGGTTCGTCCAGCACTTTTTCCAGTTCATAATCGTCGTGAACAATAAACTGTTTACCGCGGTCGAGCTGATACGTACGCACCCATTTTTTCACAGCAGCTTCTTCGGGATAGGCTTTGGAAATGTCGGTTGAGAACACCGCTTTTTTTGCATCGGCTTTAAAGTTGGTATTCGAGGCCACAAAATTTCTTCCCTGCATTTGGTCCACGCCGTTTATTTTGGGCAGTTGATGGTACTGGCTTTGCATGGTCCAGATTTCATACCGGCGGCTGCTAAAGGTTTTAGCAGTGTAAGTTTCGCGGCCAAGATCAATAAGCGCAGGTTTTCCGTTGAAATACAACACACAGGTTCCCAAATCGTTGTGGTTATGGCTTTCGGCATTGTGCCCACCTTTGGCTGCAAAAAAGAATCCTTCGGAAGAACCTGCCTGGTCGCGGGCGCCGGCCACTTCAGTTTGCGGCAGCCAAAAATCGCTGATGCGCGCATTTTCCGTTTCCGCATTTTTTATTTCTTCCAAATGCATTAACTGCATAATCTGTTCGTCGATTTTTCCGCCGGGTGTTTCTTTGCCACAGTCCTGCTTTTCAGCCAGAAAAGCCCCGAATTTTTGCATCGTTGGGTCGCCAATGTCTTTGCCATAGCTGTAAATAATTTGCGGACGACTTCCGGTTGTGGCATCTGCATCGGCAAAGTTTATAAAGTACGGATAATCAATATAGGCTTTGTAAATGTAATTGCCCATGTTTTTGATGAGCTGATTGTCGTACACATCGAACTTGCCACCGGTAGCGCGTTTCAGCAGGTCGAGGCATTGGTAAAGCGATGCACCTGCCCTGCCCCAGTAACTGGGTCCTTCGTCGCAACCGCCATCATCGGGATACACATTCACGAATTCATCGAGCGAGCGAACCACTTTTTGCACCCCTTTAATTTTCTGTTGTTGATCATCCTCCAAAATTAAAATAGCTGTTAGCATGTTGTGGTTGGTCCAGGGATTCCAGTTGTTCACATGCCGCGAACCATCCAAACCCTGCCACCAGAAATCGTCCCGCTCGTAATAAGGAATCACGGCTTTTTTCATGATTTCGTCTTTCAGCCGTTTGGAGATGAGCGGGTGGATTTTATCGAATTCATCTTTAAACAAAAACCAGGTCCACGATAGAACATTGGCTATTTCGCCCACCCCGAGGTCTATAACCGGTTCATCGGCATCGGGCAAACCATGCGGCGCTTTCTGTGCGGTAAGGTGCGCCGACCAGCCCCACCAGGTTTGTTCGCTGTAATACCAGGCGCCGTTTACAATTTGGTCAGTAAACCGGCCCTTTCCTTCAGCCAGTTCACCCATTACCAGCGCCACGAGGGCAGCCCGCGGTGCCGCATAAACTTCCTGTTTCCGGTCGCCCGAGCGAATTATTTCGATGTAATCGGTGGCTTTAACAATCGGCCAGTCGTAATCCAGGTATTCTTCTGCATCCTGAATATACTCCTTTCGTATGGTTTCCGGCAAGTTATTCCAGAATTCACGATCGGTGTAATCAGGAAAATCCAATGTTGAAAAATCATTCACCAAAGCCTGAGCCAGGTTCGTTTCTTCAGCCTCTTTTTGAAGTAAATTTCGTTTTTCATAGGAAAATGCTCCAAATGAAAAACATGCCAATAAAACAATCAAAATAATTTTTTTCATGTCAGGTAAATATTTGGTTTAAAATGAATTGACGCGAATTTCAATATCGTTTACACCCGGGCTCAAACGAACCGATCCAAAGGAAAGATTCACCGGTTCTCCGTTTACGGTCACCACATCTTCGGCAGAAAATCCGGCATTAAATTCACCCACTACATTGGCAGGCAATTCAATTTTATACCGGGTTAAACGGTTGTTTATACGATTATATTCGCCGCGAATTTCACCACGAATGGTCGGAACTTTTATTGAACTGTTTTTTAAAGTACTCATTTGTGGCTTGATGGTCACCACCTCATAGCCAGGAGTTTTGGGTTGAATTCCCCACAAATAACGGGGAATAATATTTGCCGGCGCAGCGCCCCAGGCGTGGTTCCAGTCGGCATTGGGTTTGTAACGCATGTCCCAAGCTTCGAGCGCAATGGTGGAACCAATTTTTATCATGTTGTACCAACTTCGGTCGTGGGTAGCGGTCATCAGTTCGAGCGCATAATCCTCATCGCCACCGTTGTAAATCGCTTCCATTAAAAACTGGGCGCCGTAAACGCTGGGGCCCATTCCGCGGGTTTTCAGGTACGCAGCCACACTTTTTTTGTGTGCTTCCGGCACAATGCCAAAAGCCAGTGGCATCATGTTGGCATGTGACGAACCGTGGTCGGTTCCGATTCCATCGCGGTAATAACCACCCTCTTCGACAAACAAATGTTCGTTGATGGCTTTTTTTGCTTTGGCAGCCCGAAGTTCAAAATCCAGCTCTTCTTCGGGTTTGTTGAGCAGCCTGGCAAATTCGGCCATAATTTTCATATTCATGTAATAAAAACTATTGATGACCGTGTTAACAGGCCTGAACACAAAACCATCGCGTTCGCCCTGCGGCCAGTCTTTCGGCAGTTTCCAGCCCGTGTCTTTTTGGGCAGGCGGCCAGTCCACAATATCGCGGACCCGCTGCGTGGTATCGGCAAACCCGAGTTTTGCCATAAATTCGCCTGTAAGTTTGGGCGAATGGGTGCTAATCAAACCTTCCTGAACTTCGAGTTCCATCAGCGTTTTGTGTTTCAGTGGTTCGTAATATTTTTCAATCAACTCAGTGTTTCCGGTGTACATGTAATCTTGAAAAAACATGAGCGCCACATGCAACTGCCACTCTGTGGGCCAGGTGGGTTTTTCCATAAAATATTCGATGGTCCGGCGCGCAATGGCATATTCGTTATCCACTGAATAGTGGCTCAACTGGTTTAGGTAAGCATCGGCTTCGTAGGGAATGCGTTCGCGGTCGCCATCCACATAAACTCCGGCAAATGAGGTTGCTTTCTGGGTATATTTGCACATTTTCCAAACCTGATTTAAAATGGTATCGGAACTGGAAAAACTGCTTGTTTCTTCCTCGAAATAATTAAAATACGCGACCTGCACTATATCTTCCGAAGTCAAATTCTGAGCTCCCTCAATTTCCACATAACGAAATGGCATAATCACCGGAAAGGAATCGGGCAAAGCCACGGCCATTTCGTTGGTATTTCGTTCGTCGGGAATTAATTCAATCTGGTAGTGTGACTTTTCCGGTGTAACCTGCAACTGAACTTGCTGATAACGGATTGTTCCGCCGGGGTTGCGGTCAATTTTTCCGTCCAATAACTTTTCACCCAGCCGAATGGTAAGGGTTTCTGAATTTTCTGCTTTATAATTCAATTCCAGTGTTCCAAAAGCAGCTTTTCCAAAATCGATAAAATAGCTTCTGTCTGCATTCTTATTGAATGCTGCCGGTTTTATTTTTTCAACGTGAAACCAGTTGTGCGATGTAAGTTTTTCGCCAAACTCTCCGGTTTGAAAATATTGTGGTTCAGAATATTCCGAGAGCCGGTTGTCCTGATCAAAAATCCGCACCTTCCAGAAATATTCCGTGTTTTCCGACAAGGGTTCACCGCCAAACTCAATATCGGCAGATTGGTTGCTGCGCACATTTCCGCTGTCCCACACATCGCCAATATTTTTCTTAATATTTTCTTTGGTTGAAGAAACCAGGATTTGATACCCTTTTTGAATGACCGCTTCTTTCGGGACAAACCAGCTAAATTCTGGTTTGCTATCGATAATTTTGGTGAACCGGGGATCGCGAATGTATTCAACGGTCAAACCTGTAGGAACACCGGAATACGGATCGGCATATTCTTCTGTTAGCCTGTCCAGTTTGTTCCTGAGTTTCTTCAGTACTTCGGCATATTCCGGTTTTGAAACGAGGTTGTTGGTTTCTTTTGGATCATTTTTCAGGTTGTACAATTCTTCCGATGATTTGTCATTTACATACCTGAAATATTTCCATTCCGAAGTACGCACCCCTTCGCTGGGCGGAATGTTTTCAAATTCCCAAAGGTGTTCGATTAAAATGGTGTCGCGATCCAGTGATTTTTGCGCACCTGAAACAACCGGCAACAGGCTTTTTCCGTGCCACGATTGTGGTATCGGAACCCCGGCCAAATCGAGCATGGTTGCCGGCACATCGATGTTCAATGCCATATCATCCAAATCGCGGTGCTGTTTTACCCGCGGATCGTAAACAATGAGCGGAACACGCACCGAATTGTCGTACATCAGCCATTTGCCCGCCAGTTGGCGCTCGCCCAAAAAATAACCATTGTCGCCCATCAAAATAATGACGGTATTTTTATCGAGGCCTTTTTCTTTTAGTTTATTTCTGATTTTGGCTATTTCCAGATCTATTCCATAAATCATCCGGTAATAGCCTTTTACGCTGTGCTGGTATTTTTCGGGCGTGTCATAGCGCCAGGTCCAGCGCAGACGGTTAAATCCTTCGCGCACAGGCAGCGGCTGTTCCAGAAAATATTTGTCACCGGCCAGTTCCGGACCGGGCATTTCCATATTTTGATACAACTTTCCTGACTCTTTCTGCCAGAAATACTGCAGGGGAGCACCATCGTGGGCATGTGGCGCGCTAAAACTCAGCGAGAGGCAAAAGGGCTTTTCAGTGGGGGCATCATCAATAAAATCCAAAGCTTGTTGCCCGGTGTAACGGGTAAGATGAACCGTGTCTCCGTTTATTGTTTTGTAAAAATATCCCCGGTAATCCCTGAACTGGTTGTTCCGGTCGTAATCGTCAATCACATCAAACAACTTCTCTTTTTCAGAAAAATTCACGCCAAATTTCCCAAAGAAACCGGTATAATATCCAGCCTCTTTTATAAGCTTAGGATAAGATTCTTCCATATATTCTTTACGAATGGGCCCGGTTTGAAAAGTATATTTGTGGGTTCGCTCGTGCAATCCGCTGAAAATACTGGCCCGGCTGGCCGAGCAAATGGGAGTGGTAACAATTCCGTTTCGGAAATAAACTCCGCTTTCTGCCAGCTTATCCATTTCAGGCGTTTGGATGATTTTGTTGCCGGCGTAGCCCAATGCATCCCAACGCTGGTCGTCGGTGAGAATGAAAATGATGTTGGGTTTGTCCTGAACTTGTTTTTGATCGGTTTTGTTTCCGGAAACAAGTCCGGAGGTGCCAAACAACAATACCAGTAAATTGATTTTTATTGAATTCATTATTCTAAATTTTTATTTCGAAATATACCAGTTTTCTATTTTTTTCTGCAAATCTTTTACAATATCCGGAAAACTGCCGGCAAGGTTTTCATTTTCATGCGGGTCTTTTTCAATATTAAATAGCTCTGTTTCAGCTTCTGGTTTGTTTGTTTTGTCCGGAAGGATTAATTTCCATGGAAAATCTATGGCCATGCGGTAATACAAACTTGAATCGATGGTCGTAAAATCGTGTGCAAAAGTTTCGGCAAAAATAAGTTCCCGGTTATTCAGAGCCGTTGTATCGAGCACATTGATTCCCTGCAATCCGGCAGGCGGTTCAATTCCGCAAATACTGTAAATAGTGGTGGCAATATCAATGCTGCTTACCGGATTTTTGGTATTAAATTCAGGTTCTATTTTTCCGTTCCAGTTAAAAATAATTGGCGTGCGGATTCCCATCTCATAAGGTTCGCGTTTCGAGCGGGGCGCATAAACATTGGATTTGTCCGGGTCCTGAATCCAGCCATTGTCGCAAACATAAACAAACAATGTATTTTTTTTCAATCCTTTATGTTCCACATAATCAATGAGTTGTCCGCACGTAATATCGAACCATTCGCACATAGCCCAGTAATTTGCCACAGCTTCGGTGGGAGCCAGTGGCAGGTATTTTTGTTTCAGGCTGTCGGGCGGAGTGTGTGGTGCATGGGGTAAAAACGGTGCATACCACACATAAAAAGGTTTGTTTTGTTCTTCGGCAGAATCGATAAACCGGTAAACTTCATCGAGACCTTCCCGTCCAATTTTCAGACCTTCGTCGCCATGACGACCACCGCGTGCGGGATCACCGTGAGTCATACCTTTTTCGAAACCTCCGCTTGCAAAATTTCCAAGCCACCATTTGCCGGTTTGCAAAGAGGTATATCCGTTTTCGCCTAAAACATCGGCAATGGTTTCCAGTTCTTCAAAATTCGAAATTAAAGGACGATAATGTTCCATTCGCTCCTGCATCCATTCGGCAGAATACTTTCTTTCTGAAGAAGAAAAAACCGGGTCGTTGCCCAGAATACCGTGCTGGTGCGGATACAAACCCGTTGCAATGGAAGCCAGTGCCGGACTGCAAAGCGGCGCAGTTGTGTAACCGTGCGTAAATGTTAAACCCTGCGCTGCCAGTTGGTCAATACGCGGAGTTTGAATGTGTTCGTGCCCTGTAAAACTGTAATCTGTCCAACTCTGGTCGTCTGAAATAATCAGCACAATGTTGGGCCTTTCCACCTTTTCTGATTTTTTATTCTTGTTAAATGAACAACCGGATAACAAAAAGAGGATGGCTAAAAAGGCGATTTGTAAATTGTTTTTCATTGGTTTATCTTTTTATCGGTTACCAGTTTGTATTATTCTGTTCATTGTCATTCTTAATAATATTTACATTTCAACCAAAGTTTCATTTTGTCCAAATTTTAAAATTACTATAAATTGCCGAACGTGTGTACATGTGCCTTAATCCAATTCTTCCTTCTTTTATAGGAGGAAGATGACTGGTATCCCATGAGTAAACTTTTGATTTCTCTTTTCCGATGATTTGAAAGTATAAACGTCCGTCTGTTTTGATAACCGTGACCATATACGTTTCACCCGATTTAAATAAACCGGTATCAAAAAAAGTGGGCTCCACTTCCAGTTCCCTGAAACCTTTATCGGGCAAAACCGGATACCGGCGCACACGAATATAATCCTTCGTTTCCTCATTGTTTGGGAAAGCGGCAAAACTGATGTGCAGCGTTTTCATGTTGTTGAAATAGGTTCGCATGGAAGGCACGGTGCGCAAATGGTTCCAATGTGAGATATCTTTGACAAATTCCCCTTCTTCTTTTCCGGTGGCCTGAATGTAAAGAATATTGACCGCTTTGGTTTCTTCGTCTGTTCTGGTGTAATCGAATTCAATTTTTACATCTCCATGAAACGACTTTTTTGTCCATAAAACCATGTGATGGGCGTCGTTGCCGAATTCGGGACCTGCCTGCAGGTGCATTCCTTTTTCTGTGTTTTCAACTTTGGCAATTTCACCATCGAGGAACCAGTTGGTTTGCCAGTTGTTTGTGCAGTCATCTGACATTTCTAATTTCCAGTGGACATCATTTTCCAACTTTTCGAAAATTACGTTTTCCGAATTCTGCCCCCAAATAAAAAACGGAAATAAAATCAGAAATAAAAACAAATAGAATTGCATAAATGGGGTGCAGTTCTCATATTACGCAGTTAATTTTGTATAATACCTTTCAGAAAATTCATTCCAAAATCCTTTCCACCTGTTGGATTTTACGACTGTTCT
>NZ_JAWLCI010000005.1:0-129698 GCF_041687215.1 Mariniphaga sp. | reverse complement strand
TAACCGTACCGGGGGTTCGAATCCCCCCCTCACCGCTTTAAATAATTTCGGGGTATAGCGCAGTCCGGTTAGCGCACCTGCTTTGGGAGCAGGGGGTCGTAGGTTCGAATCCTACTACCCCGACGAAAACAAAAAAAAGCCGTTGTAAATCAAGTATTTACAACGGCTTTTTTATTAATGTTTTAAAAAGTGGTAAAAAAATTATTTCCTAATAACATTATAAATCACTTATTTACTTCATTGCAAATTCCATTCTGTAGGATTAAATCAAAAATAGTGGTACGGCATATTTGAAGAGAATTCTATTTTTTTTAGTGAGGAACATGCTTTTTATCAACTGTTTAGTGATGTTAGTATTCCTGATGAAATTGGCCATTTTTCTCAATTCTGAAAAAAATGAAATTCTGAGGTATTTATTTAGACTGGGTACAGTACATCGAAAAACCATCACAAATAATAATATTGATAATTTCCATGATTAAGCTATAAAAATTGAAAAAGTACAGGTATAGTTTTTATCTGATTGCGCTTTTCTAAAAACAAACAACACATATAAATCGTACTTCCCATAAACAAATTTTAATAGTTGTTAAATTACCATTTTTTGAAGATTTTCAAAAGTACAAATTGATGTAATAATGTTCAATCTATCAGCGTTTTAGTGAACCTCTGGTGAGTTATTTTGATTTTTTAAAAAATACTCCCGAATTACTCACCTGAATATCGGGGAATACGGTAAATTTCAGGGTTGCCTTAAAACAAGAAATGCCTGAAACTCATTGATTTCAAGCATTTCTGTAAATTTTGGTTGTTAAAATGGAGCCTCTCATGGGACTCGAACCCACGACCTGCTCATTACGAATGAGCTGCTCTGCCAACTGAGCTAAAGAGGCTTTGTTATATTTATAATTTTGACTGGGCGTTGGTAATCATTTCTTCCCAAACCTGACGTTGTTCTTTTAATGCAGCAACTTTGTCTGCCGGGTCAGTTCGGCATTCGAGTAAAATCCAGCCGTTGTAATCCATTTTCACAAATAAATCCATCAATTGCTGATACGGATAATCTCCAATATTCAGTTCCCTGACGTGGCAAATATCGCCAAACCTGTCTTTCACAAGGTTGAAGTTGTATTCCAATCCTTGCCCGTCCAAATCCTGGTCGTTGCTGTTCCAGCAAACTGTTGCGCCATTATTTTCAACATAATCCATTATAGTTTTTATGTTTGGCAACTGTTGAGTTTCGCTGCCGTGAACTTCCAAGCGAATGAGTTGCCCCATATCCAAAGCATATTTACCCAGTTCATTTAAAGCTTTGCCAATCTGCTCCAGAGTTTTTTCTTTCGGAACACCGTCGGGCAATGCATTGGGTTTTACTTTTACTCCCGAGCCGCCAATATCTTTACTCAATTGAAGCCACTTTTTGGTCGTATCAATTGATTCTTTCAGTTTTTGAGGGTCAGGATGATGGTAATCCTGGTTCGTTCCCATTCCAACTATTTCAACCGCACTTCCGGCAAACTGCTTTTTCACCTCTTCGCGTTCGGCTTTAGTCAAATCAAGTGTAACTCCATGGGCGTGTTCAACCCGAAGTTCAACCCCGGGAATATTTGCTTCAGTACAATTTTTAATGATGGTGGGAATATCCCAGTCTTTTGCCCAAAGGTACGTAACCAATCCCAATTTCATTCCAGATCCCGGAATTCGTGAATTGCAGGACATTAAGCTGCCGGGCAGAAGTGCAGCACTTCCCAAAAGGGAAATATTCCTGATAAAATTTCTTCTGGTTTGTTCTGTTAATTCGCGCATAGTTCAATAGATTTTAAATTAAAATATTCGTCTAAAGATATCAATTCGCAATTTATACTGCAACCATCCGGACAAAAATATCCGGGATTTTTATACTTTTGCGCCGTAATAATTAAAAAGATGACAAAGACTACAAAAGCAAACATCATTACCGATAAAGGTGCAATGAAGGTTGAGTTTTACGATGCAGATGCACCAGGAACTGTGGCCAATTTCGTGAAACTTTCAAAAGAAGGATTTTACGACGGCCTTACTTTTCACAGGGTAATTCCAAATTTTGTAATTCAGGGTGGCTGCCCCGACGGAACCGGAGCCGGCGGACCAGGTTATACTATTCCGTGCGAAACAAACGGCAATAACCAGTACCACGACCGCGGTGTTCTTTCCATGGCGCACGCAGGAAAAAATACAGGAGGTTCGCAGTTTTTTATTTGCCATAACCGCGATAATACAAAACACCTCGACGGACATCACACCTGCTTTGGAAAAGTGGTGGAAGGTCTGGATGTTATAGATTCCATTCGTGCCGGAGATGTAATTGAAAAAATTGAAATTATTGAAGGATAAAAATCCTTGAACCCGGTTTGAAAAACCAATAAATTCTAATGACTAAAATCTTTCAATTTCAATATAAAGATATTAATGTTCTTTCCGAAGAAATTGAAGAGTTTATGGGATTTGAACCGGGACAGTCGCCGGAACCTTTTTCAGAATTGATTGAACAGGCTTTGCAAGTGGCTCCTGAACACTGCAAAATAACAGGAGCTTTTAAAATTTTCACCGAAATTGATGTTCATCCACAAAACGATACCATTCAAATTGAAAACCAGTTATTTTCTCCAGGGAAAATTGTAGTAACTCAGCTGAAGGAGGCCACCCAATTAGCCCTTTTTGTTTGTACTGCCGGAGCAGGAATTTCTGAGTTTTCGAAACAAAAAACTGCCGAAGGCGATGAAATGATGGCCTATGTGCTGGATGTTGTAGGGTCGGTGACAGTTGACAAGGCCGCCGGAAAATTGCAGAAAAAAATTTTAGAGGAAGTTAGGCTGTCCGGATTCAACATTACCGATCCGTTTTCGCCGGGTTATTGTAACTGGAGTGTAGCCGAGCAACATAAGCTTTTTTCTCTTTTACCCTCCCAAATTTGCGGAATTACACTTTCAGATTCTGCATTAATGCACCCCATAAAATCGGTGAGCGGAATAACAGGCCTTGGAAAAAACTGTAAACAAATGGGTTATCAATGCAATTGGTGTACCGATCGCGACTGTTTCGTTGGAAAAATCAAGCGCCGGAAAAATTCAAAAAAAAATCTTTGAACAGTTGGAAATATCAAAAGGATACTATTTATTTGCTGTGATTATATTTGAAGTGAATACAAACCAGGCAAACCAAAAATACGTAGCTTGCTGATAAAATTTGAAAGTGCAAAAAAAAAGAATTTAAAATTTTGAATTATGGCGCCTAACAAACCAAGGGTAATAAAGGATTACAACAAACTCGACAAAGATCTCCAGGAGCAAATTAAGTTTGTTTATTCCGACGGATTTGCAGATCACCTCATCCATTTTTTCGATAAACACGGAATTAAGGTAACGGCACTGCCTTTTGAAACCGAAGATAAATATTACATGCTCAGGATGACTGAAAATGAAGCCATTCAGATTGTTGATGAAGACGACGATTATGATGATGACGGTTTCCTGAAAGACGAAGTTAAACAGGATTACGAAGACAAATACGCCGACCTGGATCATGTTGCCGACCAGATTTCAGACGACGATGAGGACAACGGCGACGAATTTGATGATTAATAATCACCCGGGATAAACCGGGTGACCGAATACCTAAGCCAGCAATTCTTTTACTTTGGCAGCAATCTCTGATCCTTCTGCTTTTCCTGCAAGTTCTTTCGAGGCCAACCCCATCACTTTTCCCATATCTTTCATTGTGGTAGCCCCAGTTTTTTCAATAATCGATTTTACTATTTTAGTAATCTCTTCGTCCGAAAGTTTTTCGGGAAGGTACGTTTCGTAAACTGCAACCTGGGCCATTTCCTGATTGTACAATTCTTCGCGGTTCTGTTCTTTGTAAATAATGGCAGAATCGGTGCCTTGTTTGGCCAGTTTGGCAATTATTTTCAACGACTCATCATCGGTTAATTCCGAGCCGGCGCCTTTGGCTGCGCGGGCTTCAATCATAACCTTTTTAATGTTGCGTAAGGCTTCCAGTTTCTCTTTCTCGCGGGCTTTCATAGCCGCTTTTAAGTCTTCGTTAATCTGTTCAAAAAGTGACATAATTTTCCGTTTTTAATCTACCTGCCCGTGAAGGTACGAATTTTTATCGGTCAGTTTGTTTTCGCTGTTTACCGAATAGCTGGAGAATTTTTTTTTATACTTCGGATCATTCATACGCAACTGCCTGCGTTTATATGCCGGAATATTTTCCAGTTCATCCAGATCCTCGTCAGACGCCGACGAAAAATCCATTTTAGTATTGTCGGAGCTGTTTTTCCGTTCTTTTATGGTTTTCGGGTAAAGTACCTCAAATTCCAAATCATCATCGTTGTTTTCATCAGAACCGGAAAAGCTGAACGTTTTTTGATCTGATTTAGCTGATTCTTTTTCTGAAATAAAACCTGAAGGTTCATTTTTTTCCTTTACTGAAGCATCAACATTTAGCTGGTGGGTTTCTTTTTCCATTTTCCGTTCACCAGTAATTTCAGCAATTGAACTTTTACCGAATCCGGTGGCAATCAAGGTTACAGAAATTTCTTCTCCAAGACTCTCGTCTTTTCCGTTTCCCCAAATTAAATCTGCTTCGAAACCAGCTTTATTTTGCAGGTAATCAGTAATTTTACCTACTTCATCCATGGTTACTTCATGCGTTCCGGATGTGATGTTTAGCAGAATATTTTTTGCTCCGCGAATGTCGTTGTTATTCAGTAAAGGAGAATTCAGCGCCTGTTCAACAGCTTCAGTTGCCCGATCTGTTCCGCTGGCAACACCGGTTCCCATCAATGCCAGACCGCTTTTTCGCATCACGGTTTCCACATCGGCAAAATCTACATTAATATAACCGGGAACTGTAATAATTTCGGCAATACCTTTGGCTGCGGTTGCCAGCACATTATCAGCTTTTGAAAAGGCTTCTGAAATACCAAAATCGCCGTACATTTCGCGAATGCGTTCATTATTAATAACGAGCAATGCATCCACGTGATTTTCAAGTTCTGCAATCCCGTCAATGGCCTGTTTTATGCGGCGTTTACCTTCATTTCTGAACGGAATGGTAACAATTCCCACGGTTAAAAAACCAAGGGCACTGCAAGCTTCGGCCAGTACCGGAGCCCCGCCAGTGCCTGTTCCTCCGCCCATTCCGGCAGTAACAAACACCATTTTTGTGTTGTTGGCAAGGGCATTTTTTACGTCCTCAATGTTTTCCAGGGCTGCCTGTTTCCCAACTTCAGGGCGGTTTCCAGCGCCACGGCCTTCAGTAAGCGCCGATCCCAACTGAACTTTAATGGGCACCGGACTGGCTTCCAACGCCTGAGCATCGGTATTGCAAATAACGAAATCCACATCACGGATTCCCTGCTTGTACATATGATTTAAAGCGTTTCCTCCTCCGCCACCTACTCCAATTACTTTTATTGCTGCACCTGCGGTTTCCGAAAAATTAAAATTTGCTAAATTATCCATTATATCGTTGTCTTTTCAGGTTAAATTTTCTACCCTTCAATTGATTGATCTTCATCGTCGAACAAACGACTTAATCCAAAATTTTTATAAAACCAGTTGTCAATATTTCCCTGGTTAACAGTATCTTTCTTCTTTTTCTTTTTGTCTTTCTTTTTTTGTTGAAACGAATTCCTACCCCACCTGCCACTTTCCTTTTTCTGTTCTTCCCGTTCAGGGTTATTTTGCTTTTTTGAATTTTCAAAATGGGCTTCCACCAGCATCTCTTCGGGTTCAGGTTCCAGCTCAATTTCCAATTCATCAGTTGCTGCTGAATTTTCCAGGTTGTATTTTTCAGGCTCTTCCCTGGGTTGCAGCAACTGGTTCGGATTGGTTTTGAATCCGGTGGCCAGAATGGTTACACTAACCTTTTCGCCCAGATTTTCGTCGTACCCGTTACCCCAAATAATATCGGCCTCCTGCCCTGCCCTTTCCTGCAGAGTTTCAATAATTTCTCCAATTTCACCAATGGTAATTTCTTCTTTCCCAGAAATAATATTGAGCAAAATATTTTTTGTGCCATAAATATCATTGCTATCGAGCAAAGGCGATTCCAGTGCATCATTCACGGCTTTCATGGCGCGGCCTTCGCCTGTTGCAAGGCCGGTTCCCATAATAAAAACCTTGCTATTGTGCATCACAGTATAAACATCGGTAAAATCTATATTTACATTTCCGTGCAGGGTAATGATTTCGGCCACGCCCTTTACCGCAGTTGCCACAATATTATCGGCCATTTTAAATGCCTGGCGTGCCGGCAAATCTCCAAAAATATTATGAAGCCGTTGGTTACTCACCACCAGCATACTGTCCACGTATTCACCCAGTTTTTTTATTCCTTCCATAGCCTGGCCAAACCGCTTTTTCCCTTCAGCTGGCGATGGAACGGTAACCACTGCAATGGTCAGAATATCGAGTTCGCGGGCCAGACTGGCAATTACGGGAGCCGCACCGGTACCGGTTCCACCTCCCATTCCGGCTGTTATGAAAAGCATTTTAGTGCTATCTTTCAGGGCATTCTTTATGTCTTCGTAATTCTCGCGAGCAGCTTCTTCGCCCATCTGAGGCATGTTGCCGGCTCCTCTTCCTTCGGTTAGCGTAACTCCCAACTGAATTTTCACAGGCACCGGGCTGTTCTCCAATGCCTGAGAATCGGTGTTGCAAATAATAAATTCGACACCGGCAATTCCTTCCTCAAACATATGATTGACCGCGTTGCAGCCACCTCCACCCACTCCAATTACTTTAATAATTGAAGAAGAAGATTTTGGAAATTGAAAATTTACTAATTCGGTCATATCGTTTTTATTTAATTGAATGCCACATCCTCATCGTCGTCCATATAATCGATTACACCCTGCACAACTCCTTTAATCCAGGGAGTTAAACGGCCTTCCTTTTTCTGTTTCTCTTTTTTTATTTTTGGTTTAGGTGCCGGTTCTTCCTTCTCAAGTGCCATTTTCAATAATCCAAGTGCCGTGAGATAATCTGTATCAGCAAAATCTTTTGTTTTGTTTGCCGGTCTGATTACCGGAAATGCAAGCCGCGCATCCATTCCGGTGCGGAATTTCACCAGCGAAACCAGGTTATTCAAACCTGCAGTTCCGCCTGAAATTACAATTCCTGAACCCAGTTGATCGGCAATACCCGATTTTTCAATCTGAAAATATACACTGTCAATAATCTCTTCCATGCGGGCCTGAATGATAAACGCCAGACTTTTAAACGAAATTTCTTTGGGTTCCCATCCGTTGTGTCCGGGAATAGTAACCACTTTCCGTTCATCGGCAAAATCGCCCAACGCCTGTCCATACTGAACTTTTAACTGTTCGGCCCATTTGGGAAGAATGGAGCACCCTTCCTTAATATCTTGAGTAACTACATTTCCGCCAAAGGGAATAACCGCGCTATGTATCATTATCCCCTCGTGAAAAACGGCTAGTTTTGTGGTTCCTGCGCCAATATCAAGCAAAATAGCTCCAAGTTCTTTTTCATCTTCAGTTAAGGCAGCTTCGGCAGCAGCTATCGGAGCCAGTGTAACTTCCCCCAGTTCAACCCCAAGTTTATCTAAAACCCGGTTGAAATTTGCAATGTAAACTTCAGGTACTGCCATCAGTTTAAAGGTAGCTTCTATTTTCCGGCCAATTGCCCCAACAGGATTTAGTTCGGCTGGTTCATCATCTACAATAAACGATTGCGGAATAATGTGAAGAATCCTGAAATCTTCATCCAACCCCATGTTTTTTGCTTCGCGAAACAATTCATCTACATCGGTCTGGGTAACCATTCCCTCGCCCGAAGTCAGTCGTGAATTTTTAAATTCAAAAATTTTTATGGGTTGCCCGGCATACGCGAGGTCAACTTTTTTAATTTTTCCATCTACCTGTTGCAGAATTTCTTCCAGAAGCTGCTCAACCGAATTTGCAGCTTCATCAATATTTAGCACAACACCACGTTTTATTCCTTTGGAGGGTAACTTTGTGGCAGCCAAAATCTCTATTTTACCCTCTTCGTTTTTAATTCCGGCAAATGCTGCCAGTTTTGAAGTGCCCACATCAATAACCACTGAAAAATTTGATTTAGAAGCCATATCTATTTCTTTTTTGCTATTACCTGATTTTTGTATTTCACACTGATCGTCTGGTATTTATCCCAGTTATTTCTCACCAACACCTGTTCGTAAAATACTTTCATGTTCCGTAACTTTTCCTGGCAGTTTTCCATATTTCCAAGCTCAATAAGATGGTCTCCCACCAGTGGAGTTAACACCACATTGCCGTCCTGTTCTACATAAACCTGTTCAATCTGAGCTTTCCAGAACGGATTTTCCTCCAAATACATTGCAAAAGGAAGCAGTTGTTCTTTTGCAAAATCTTCTGAAAAATACCCGGAGGCCACCAGCACATTTGCCGTGTAACTTGACGAAATTGGAATTTGTTCCCCCGTTTTGTCGAGATAATATGTCCCTGACGAAGACATGATGCGAAGAACTGGTTCGCGATGTTTTACCCGGACACCAAGAATTCCTTTAAAAGATGTGCTGTCTTTTGCCACCACTTTAAACACCTCGGCATTTAAAATGGCCTGGTGTTTTTCAATTTCTTTCTCAATCAGTTCAGCATTTATTGCCCGAAGCTCTTTTCCAACCAGCTCATTATCCGCAGCATCAATCAACCGTGCAACTTCCTCCCTGCTGGTTTTTATTAGTTCATCTTCGCTGAATTCAATTTCGATATTGCGACAGGTAACATGACGGTTTTCCCGCATAGAAAAACCCAGCGTGACAACAATAAACGCTGTCAGCAAAATGTAACCTGTTAATTTCAAAATTTTCCGCAACATCAGTTTTTATTTTTTAAAACTTCAATTATTTGTTCTCCAATTCCATCAATATCGCCGGCACCCATGGTAAGCACAACATCAGTTTCACGGTTTTCCAACAGCTCCGGAACCTCACTTTTTTCAACCAGAAATTTATTTTCGTTTTTCATTTTACCGAAAATCAAATCGGAAGAAACTCCTTTGATGGGCTCTTCCCTGGCAGGGTAAATCGGTACCAGAACAGCTCCGTCGAGTAAATCGAGGCTTTCAGCAAATTCACTGGCAAAGTCGCGTGTTCGTGAATAGAGGTGAGGTTGAAAAATTCCAGTAACCTTACGGTCCGGGTACAACGCTTTTACCGAACTAATCACTGCTTTCAATTCTTCCGGATGGTGCGCATAATCGTCAATGTAAATTTGCCTTTCACTTTTAAATTTTACATCGAAACGGCGCAAAACACCCTGGTAATTTTCAAGACCCGATTTGATTTCGTCGACTGAAACTCCTGCCAGAAAAGCCAGTGCTGAGGCAGCCACAGCGTTTTCCACATTTATCAGCCCGGGATAATTCAATTTGCATTGGGAAATTATTCCATCGGGTGTTTTCAAATCGAAACAATAAAAACCTCCCTCATTGTTTAAATGAAGATTAATCGTGGTAAAATCGGCTTTTTCGGTGAGTGCATAGCTAAAAATTTCAGCTTGTGTTTTAGATGTATTCAGTTCCACACCTTTTTTCAGAACCAGTTTGCCACCTGGCTTAATTTGGGAAATAAATTGCTCAAATGACTCCGTAATTTTTCCCTTATCGCCGTAAATATCAAGATGATCTGCATCAATTGAAGTAATCAGTGCCAGTTGTGGTTTTAAATGTAAAAACGACCGGTCGTATTCATCGGCTTCGGCTACAATCCACGGCGAATTTTCGGGAGGCAGCAGCAAATTACTTCCAAAATTTTTGGAGATTCCACCCAAAAAAGCACCGCAGCCAGCTTTTGATTTACTTAAAATAGTTGCAGTCATGGTACTTACCGTAGTTTTTCCGTGAGTACCCGAAACAGCAATACAACTTTTTTCGTTACAAACCAATCCCAGTACTTTGGCACGTTTCATCAACCAAATGGGCTTTTCCTTACACCAGTTGAGTTGTTTATGGTCTTCAGGCAGCGCCGGAGTATAAACTGCCAATGTTTCAACCGGATTCCATTTAGATGGGATAAACCGGATATCGTCCTCAAAATGCACATCAATCCCTTCAGACTGAAGGGCATTGGTAAGCGCGGTAGGCGTTCGGTCGTAACCGGCAACATTCCTGCCCGAATGTTTAAAATACCGGGCCAGCGCACTCATCCCAATCCCTCCGATTCCGAGGAAATAAACATTTTTTATTTTTTGAAGGCTGTTCATCTTTTCAATAATTTTTCAACTTCATCAACAATTTGTCCCGTTGCATTTGGCCGGGCGAGTTTTTTAATATTCTCCGAAAGCTTTTTACACGCTTCTTTATCGTTTATCAACCGAATAGCTTCGGGCAATAATTTTGCATCAATTTCATTGTCAGGAATTAAAACGGCAGCGTCTTTTTCGGCCAATGCTTGTGCATTTTTGGTCTGGTGGTCTTCTGCTACATTGGGCGACGGAACTAAAACAGCCGGTTTTCCAACCAGACATAATTCGGAAATGGTTCCAGCTCCGGCCCGGGAAATTACAACACCTGCAGCGGCATAAGCCAAATCCATTCGCGACAAAAATTCATGAATATGCAGGTTTTCCGGCGTGGCATCTTTCATTTTATCCAGAATTTCCTGGTAATAAATGGAGCCCGTTTGCCAGATTACTTCCACATCTGATTGTGCAATGAGTGAAATATTTTTCAGAACGGCATTATTCACCGAACGGGCGCCAAGACTACCGCCAACAATTAAAATCACCTTTCCCGGATTTTTCAACCCAAAATATTCAATGGCTTCCTGTTTGTTGTCAATCTTGGTTAATAGAGTTTCCCGCACCGGGTTTCCGGTGAGCACAATTTTTTCGTTGGGAAAATAGCGTTCCATTTTTTCGTATGCCACGCAAATGACGTTTGCCTTTTTCGCCAAAAGTTTATTTGTAATTCCGGCGTATGAATTTTGTTCCTGAATAAGTGTTGGAATGCCTTTTTTTGCAGATGCCCGAAGCAGGGGGCCGCTTGCAAAACCTCCTACTCCGATGGCAATCTGCGGCTTAAATTGATTGATTATTTTTTTGGCCAGCCTGTTGCTTTTCATCAGGCGAACCACAAAAGTGAGCATTTTCATACCTGGTTTGCGCGGAAAGCCGGTAACCGGCAAGCCAATTATTTTGTAACCGGCAGCCGGAACTTTTTCCATTTCCATACGTCCCTGTGCGCCTACAAACAAAATTTCGGCATGGGGATATCGTTTGCCAATTTCATTTGCAATGGCCAGGGCCGGAAAAATATGTCCACCTGTGCCTCCTCCGCTTATTATAACACGTTCTAATTTCATTCTATTTATTTATCTCATAATCGTCGTCAGGCAAAGCCACCTGAATCGGCGGTTTTTGAATATCACGATTCACCTGATTTTGATAGCTTACACTCAAAATACAGCCAAAAGCCACTGAAGTAAAAAGCAGCGATGTTCCTCCCAAACTCACCCAGGGCAACGGCTGGCCGGTAACCGGAAGTACACCGGTTGAAACACCAATGTTTATCATGGCCTGAAACACCAGCAACATAGTCAACCCTGTCACAAGAAATGCCGGAAAGGTTCGGGTGGCCCTTCGCACAATCACCACCGCCCGGAAAAAGAATATAAGGTAAAGGAACATCACAACAATGCCCGCAATAAGTCCATATTCTTCTACTATAATGGCGAAAATAAAATCGTTATAGGCCGCGGCCATGTAATTACTTACATCTGAGTTGCCGGGCCCTTTTCCTAAAATTCCGCCCTCGTAAATAGCCAGTTTGGCATAATCGGCCTGGGTAATTCCTTTTTCTGCATTGGGGTCGCCGTTAATAAACCGGTCTATTCTTCCCTTTACCGTGTGCATTCGTGTTGGAGCCGATGGAAACTGATCGGCCAGGAAATAAGTTGCCACTACTATTCCCACACCCACAGCAATTACAAAAAATAAATATTTTAAATGAACGCGCCCCACAAACAACATGGTTAAAATGGTGGCAAAAAGCAGGGCAGCAGTTGAAAAGTTGGAAACGAAAATTAATCCGCAAACTACAATGGTGTGTACGATAATTATATAAAATGCTTTTTTGAGTTCGTCTTTTGATTTTTGGTTTTTCCCTAAAACTTTGGCAGAAAACATAATAAGGGAAATTTTTGCCAACTCGGAAGGCTGAAACGAAATAAAACCAATATCGAGGGTACGTCCGCTGCCGCTTGACATTCCGGCAAACTGCATGGCAACTGAAACCAAAAGTAAACCAATACTCAGGTAAACCAATAAGTTAGATAAGATGGAATAAATTTTAACCGAAAGAAAATTGACCATAACAAGCATGAGTCCCAATCCGGCTCCCAGGAAAAAGATTTGCCGGACAAGAAAATGCATGGTATTCCCGGACGCCTGCCGGTAGGCTAATGCACCGGTTGAGCTGTAAACAATTAACAGCGACAGCAGCGAGAGTAACAACAGCAACACCCAAATAACACGGTCGCCCCTGAATATTTTCGACTGAACCAAATTCATTTACAAATTCCTCACTTGTTCTTTAAACTGATTTCCACGGTCTTCGTAATTATCGAATAAATCGAAGCTGGCACATGCCGGCGAAAGCAAAACGGTATCGCCATTTCGCGCCAGGTAATAGGCCGCTTTTACAGCCTCTTCCATACTTGATGCATCCACCACGTTTTTCAAAACTTTGTCGAACGCAGCATGAAGTTTTGAGTTGTCTTTTCCCAGACAAACTATGGCCTTCACTTTCTCCTTAACCAGCGGTTTGAGCATAGTGTAATCGTTTCCTTTATCGATTCCACCGGCAATCCAAACAATTGATTTTGGAATGCTTTCGAGCGCATACCAAGTTGAATTGACGTTGGTGGCTTTCGAGTCGTTTACGAACTCAATCCCGTGAACTCTTAAAAACCGCTCCAACCGGTGTTCAACGCCATGAAAACCAGACAGGCATTCACGAAGCTGCTCATTTCGAATTTGAAATACCATACTCGCAATGCCTGCTGCCATGGAGTTGTAGGTGTTGTGTTTTCCTGATAATGATAAATCCAGAATAGACATGCTGAATTGTTTTTGGTTAAAATTTATAATCAATTTCTCTTTTGAAAGCCCTGCCCCCGGATTGGCCGGTTCCTTTAATGTGAATGGAATACAGGCGGGTTTTATCTCTTTTTTGGCTATTTCAGTTTGAATAACCTCGTCGTCGGCGCAAAAAATGAAATAGTCGTTTTCCCTTTGGTTTTGAATGATGCGGAATTTAGAATCGGTATAATCCTGCATATTATAATTGTAGCGATCGAGGTGATCAGGTGTAATGTTGAGCAGCACAGCCACATCGGCTCTGAAATCGTACATGCCGTCGAGTTGAAAGCTGCTGAGTTCAATCACGTAAACATCGTGATTTTCTTCAGCTACCTGCCAGGCAAAACTTTTTCCCACGTTTCCGGCCAGACCAACATTAAGTCCGGCTTTCTCCAGAATATAATGTGTGAGTAGCGTGGTGGTGGTTTTCCCGTTGCTTCCGGTAATACAAATGGTTTTTGCATCGGTATATCTTCTGGCAAATTCAATTTCCGAAATCACCGGAATATCTTTTTCTTTTAACTTCAGAATTAGCGGAGCTGTATCCGGAATTCCCGGGCTTTTCACCACAATCTCCGCCTCCAAAATTTTTTCTTCGGAATGTTTCCCCTCTTCAAAGTCAATGTTATATTTTGAAAGGACTTCCTTGTACTTATCCTTTATTTTCCCAAAATCGGAAACAAAAACGGCATACCCCTGCTTTTGCGCCAGGATGGCTGAACCAACCCCGCTTTCGCCTGCACCTAATATGACTAATTTGTTTCTCAAATTCAACTATTTAAATGTTATCTGATTTTTAATGTTACCACGGTTAAAACCGCCAGAATGATACCCACAATCCAAAACCGGGCAACGATTTTGGCTTCGTGCATCCCTTTTTTCTGGTAATGATGATGGATGGGACTCATTAAAAATACACGGCGGCCTGCGCCAAATTTTCGTTTGGTATATTTGAACCACATCACCTGAATTACCACCGATAAATTTTCGATGAGAAAAATTCCTCCCAAAAGCGGAATCAAAATTTCCTTTCGGATAATGACCGAAAAAACAGCCAGAATGCCGCCAAGCGCAAGACTCCCGGTATCGCCCATAAAAACCTGAGCCGGAAACGAATTGTACCACAGAAAACCTACGGTTGCCCCGATAAACGCAGCCACAAAAATGGTAAGTTCACCCACATGCGGAATGTACATGATATTGAGGTAATCGGAATAAATAACGTTACCGCTCACATAAGCCAAAACACCCAACGTGGCGCCGCTTATTGCAGAAGTGCCTGTGGCCAGACCATCGAGTCCGTCAGTCAAATTAACCGCATTTGAAACGGCTGTAATAATTAAAATAATGGCCAGTGCGTAAACAGCCCACTTCAGCCATGATGCGGCATCGCCTGCCCAGGCAACCAGCCAGGCGTAATCGAATTCATTCTTTTTTACGAAGGGAATGGTGGTTTTTGTGGATTTCACGTCTTCAGTTACAAACATCATTTTTTGCTGTCCGGTTTCAGGGTCCACAACTATTTCACGCAAATCACTTCCTGAAGGATTTTGAACATTTTCGCGAACCATAACATCGTCGCTCAGGAATAAAGTTGCTGCAACAAAAAGCCCCAGAAAAACCTGCCCTAAAATTTTGAACTTGCCTGCCAATCCTTTTTTGTTTTTCAGGAAAACTTTGATGTAATCGTCTATAAAACCGATTAGCCCTAAAAATGCTGTGGTAATCAGCATCAGTAAAATGTAAATATTATCGAGGCGCGCAAAAAGCAAAGTGGGCACAATTATGGCAAAAAGAATAATCAGTCCACCCATGGTTGGCGTTCCTTTTTTTTGCACCTGGCCTTCCAGTCCCAAATCGCGCACTTCTTCACCAATCTGCTTTTTCTGCAAAATGCGAATCATTTTTTTCCCGAAAGCAGTGGTGATAAAAAGCGCTAAAATAACTGCCGCCCCCGACCTGAACGAAATGTACTGAAACATTCCTATTCCGGGGATATTGGATTCTGCAAGCCAGTCGTACAAATAATAAAGCATACCTTTTCGTTTTTAATCGTCCATGCCAAAACATTTCTTCACTTCTTCCACGTCATCGAAATGATGTTTCACGCCGTTCACTTCCTGGTAATTTTCGTGGCCTTTCCCTGCAATCAGAATAATATCGCCGGGTTGAGCCAGCAAAACCGCAGTTTTAATGGCTTCACGCCGGTTTTCAATGGAAACCACTTTGTTTTTCCATTCTTGTTCCACACCGGCTTCCATGTCACGAATAATTTGCGCCGGTTCTTCGGTGCGTGGATTATCGGAAGTGAGAATAACCTTATCGCTGCCCAAAATAGCTTCCTGCGCCATTTCGGGCCGTTTGGTTTTATCGCGGTCGCCGCCGGCGCCCACAACGGTAATAACCTGTTCATTTCCGGTGCGAATTCCACCGATGGCAGTCAATACATTTTTCAGAGCGTCAGGCGTGTGGGCATAATCCACAATGGCCAGTTTTCCATCCACACTTCTGATGGTTTCAAACCTTCCTTTTACAGGTTCCAGGTTGCTAATGTGGGTTAAAACTTCATTGGAATCCTGACCCAGGTTCAATGCCGTAGCATAAACAGCCAGCAGGTTCGATGCATTAAATTTCCCTACAAACCGTGTCCAGACTTCCTGTCCGTCAAGGTTCAGCAACATTCCGTTAAAATGGGTTTCCATCACTTTGCAACGAAAATCGGCCATGGCCCTGTTCGAGTATGTGATTTTCCGGGCTTTGGTATTCTGAACCATAATCAGCCCGTTTTTATCGTCGATGTTGGTTAATGCAAAAGCTGTTGCCGGCAGCACATCGAAAAACCGTTGTTTTGCTTTAATATATTCTGCAAATGTTTTGTGGTAATCGAGGTGGTCGTGGGTAATATTTGTAAAAACCCCGCCGGCAAATTCAATTCCTGCAATGCGTTGTTGATGAACCGCATGCGAACTCACTTCCATAAAACAAAATTCGCAGCCGGCATCTTCCATTTTTGCCAGCAACTGTTGAATTTTCAACGCATCTGGCGTGGTATGCGAAGCCGTTTCTTCGGTTTCATTAATCTTGTATGAAATAGTGGAAATCAGTCCGGCATTATACCCCAATTCCCGGAACAACCTGAAAAGAAGCGTAGCAATGCTCGTTTTTCCGTTAGTTCCCGTAACGCCAACCACTTTCATTTTTTGGGAAGGATTTCCGTAAAAAACTGAAGCAATTTGACCGGTGGTTTGCATGGAGTCAGAAACTTTGATTATTGCTATATTTTGAGGTAATTCAGAAGGAAACTCTTCGCAAACAACTGCAGCAGCGCCATTATCAATCGCTTTTTGAATAAACTGATGGCCGTCGGTATGTAATCCTTTTTGCGCGATAAAAAGCGTTCCCGGTTTTACTTTTCGGGAATCGAATTCAACCGCTTTGATTTCAGGGTTTTCTTCACCCCTGATTTCTGTATAATTAATATGTTTTATAAGCTCTTTCAGTTTCATTTTCAACCCAGTGTTAAATAAACAATTGCCCCTCGTGCAAAACCCGAACCGGGAGGTATTGATTGTGTTTTTACTTTGCCCACTCCTTTAATTTTTACCTTCAATCCGGCGTTTTCAAGCGTAAAAATGGCATCGCTCGCACCCATTCCCCGAACATCAGGAACTCTTCCTTCCTGAATTTCAATCTCATCGAGCACCAAACCCTCACCAACTTTTTTAGCAATTGCCAAAGTTGTTCCCGGTTTTCCTGAAACATTGGGAATTTTGAGGTCGTGAGCAATACGGATAATATTTTCAGATTTCCCTTTTTCCTCTTCCGGGAACACAGGGTTTACAGGTATTTCAGGTTCTTCCTCCTCTGTTTCTTCAAACATATTTCTCACGGCAAAAACCCGCTCGGCAATTTCCTTAAAAACAGGACCAGCAACCGAACCACCGTAATAAGCGCCACCCCTTGGATTATTGACAGTTACAACAAGAGAATACTTTGGATCATCAGCCGGAAAATATCCTGCAAAAGAAGCAAGATACATTCCTTTCTGATAACCGGTCTGACCTGTTGAAACCTGGGCTGTACCGGTTTTCCCGGCAATTTTAAACCATGGGTTTTGCAGCGATTTACCTGTTCCGTTTTCGCAAACTCCCTCCAGTAATTTTTGTGCTTTCCCAATTGTTTCGCGCGTGGTAATCATCGGATTCAGCACCTCGGTTTTAAATTGTTTTATTAAAACTCCGTTGTCTCTGATTTCACGCACCAACCGGGGTTTTACCATTCGCCCGTTGTTGGCAACGGCATTATAAAATGTAAGTACCTGTAAAGGTGTCATTTTCGACTCATATCCGTACGACATCCAGGCAAGGGTTGTTCCCCACCAGTCAGAATCACCCGGATATTTAAAAAATGGTTTTCCTTCGCCTTTTATTTCCACTCCAAGTGGTTTGTTCAGTCCAAATCCATAAATGCGGTCCACAAAATTTCTGGGGTTACTTTCGTAAGCAGCTGTAATAATTTTAGCAACTCCAACATTTGATGATTTTTCGAAAATCTGTTTTACAGTCATTTCTCCATGTCCGCCATACCTGTAATCGCTGTCGTAAATAGTACGGTCGCGGTATTTCCAAACACCGCTGCCGGTATCATAAACATCGCTGGTGTCAACCAACCCATCTTCCATGGCAGCCATTAACGAAATCAATTTGAATGTTGAGCCCGGTTCGTAATTTCCTGCATGCCCAAGTGCATAATTGTAATTTTCGGTATATCCGCCATTTTCCCTTCCCAAATTTGCAATGGCCTTAATTTCGCCAGTCTGAACTTCCATCAGAATGGCGGTTCCCCAGTCGGCATCGTGCTTCTCGAGGGTACGTAGCAAAGCACTTTCAGTAATATCCTGTAATTTTACATTGATGGTGGTAATAATATCCATCCCATCCTCCGGTTCAATTTCAGTTCGGGTAACCCACCTGCCCGAAAGATTTTCGCGATAGCTGATTCCTTCTTTTCCTTTCAGGTATTGTTCGTAAGCTCCTTCCAAGCCGGTGTAACCAATGTTTCCGTGCACGCCTCCGTATGCGCCTTTGTTCAGGTCGCCAATGGTACGAAATGCAAGCGAACCAAGCGGTGTAACGCGCTGGTTTTCCTGTTCTATAATCATTCCGCCACCAAACCGGCCACGGCGAAGAATGGGAAATTTTTTAATTTGCTGAAGTTCCTGGTAATCCACTTTTCGGGGTGTGAGCATCAACCCCCGGTTGCCGTTTTTGTAAGCTGCATTCAGTCTTGTGTTGTAATCCTGGCGGGAAGCATCTTTAAAAAAGCTGGAAAGGTACCAGGCCAGGGAATCACTTTCGGCACTGTAAACCCGCCTTACTCCTTCTGCGGCCAGATCGATGCGCACATAATAACCAGGTACCGAAGTAGCCAGCACACTTCCGTCGTCGGCACAAATGTTTCCGCGGTTGGGTTCAACTAACAGGGTGTTCTCCTTAAGGTTTTTGGCTATTTGTTCCCACCGTTCATTTTTTATTTGCTGAACAGAAATCATTTTAAAAATGACCACCACACCAAATATCAGTAGGAAAAAATAGACAATGGCGATTCGTGATACTATTGATTTTCTGATTTCCACTCTGTTTTATTTTTTTGGTACAACAATTTTTTGCGGCGGACGAACCGGTTCTTCCAAGCCAAGCCCGGATTCTTCAACTTTTTCAATCACTTCCGACGGCCGGCTGGCATCCATCAAACGGGCCGAAAGTGTAATCGATTCAGAGCGCAATTCGTCAAGTGTGTCCTGCACTACTTCAATTTGGCGAATGGTGCGTTCAGACCAGTTGCGGTTTGTAATGAGCACCAAAGCGAAAAATGCAAGCAACCCTAAAAACGGAAGTTGTTTTGTAAACCGCTCGTCGGTAAGGATGGTGCCGCCCAAAAACGACTTCATCCCTGGTTTTCTTTTGCTATTTTTCGTCTTTTCAGTCATATCAAACTTTTTCTGCTATGCGTAATTTTGCGCTGCGTGCGCGTACATTTTTTTCAATTTCTTCAGGCTGAGGAATGATTACTTTTCTGTTAATCAATTTGAACGGGCTTTGTACATTTCCATAAAAATCTTTTTCCACTCTCCCCTCAAAATTCCCCGCTTTCATAAAATTTTTACACAAACGGTCTTCAAGGCTGTGGTAGGTAATTACAGCCAGTCTTCCACCCGGTTTTAGTACTTCAAGAGCAGCTTCCAAAAATTCTTTCAGTGCTTCCATTTCATCGTTCACCTCAATGCGCAGCGCCTGAAAAACCTGCGCCAGGTATTTGTTTTCAATGGCTCGGGGAGCACATTTCGATGCAATTTCTTTTAACTGTCCGGTGGTTTGAAAAGGTTGGTGGTTTCTGAAATTGATAATTTCGGACACCAAACGTCGGGCATTTTTTATTTCGCCATACATTTTAAAAATGAACACCAGTTGATCTTCGCCGTAACTGTTCAGTAAGCCGGCTGCATCAACGGCTGATTTCCGGTTCATTCGCATGTCCAGCTTGTCATCGAACCGGAATGAAAATCCCCGTTCCGCCACATCAAAATCGTGCGACGACACCCCCAAATCGGCAAAAACAGAGTTCACTTTTTGAACATCGTAATACCGAAGGAAATTTTTGAGGTACCTGAAGTTATGCCTGATAAAAAAAAACCGGTCGTCATGTATCACATTTCCGGCCGCATCCTCATCCTGATCAAAGGCAAACAACCTTCCGTTGCCCAATTGATTGAGAATAAGACGGGAATGACCTCCCCCACCAAAAGTGGCATCGACAACCTGCGCCCCTGAAAACAGATTCAATCCATGAATGCTTTCTGAAGGCATAACCGGTATATGATACAGGTTTGTCATTTATTCTGCCGTTTTTTGTTTTCTTTTCTCCTTGAACCGTTGTGCAAATGTTGATTTATCCATCCGCTGGCTTTGGTAAACATCCACATCCCAAATGCGAATGGAAAGGCCCATTCCAATCAGCCGGGCATTTTTTTTCAACTTGCTGTACCCGAGGTATTCAGCAGGAATATTGATTCGCCCGTTGGCCGCCATGCCCACTTTAATAAAGTTTTCGTAAAAAAACTGAAGGAATTCATCGTCTTCTTCATCGAAAGGATCGAGTGTACTTTTAAAAGCTTCCACGCGGTCTTTCCAAAAGCGCTCAGGGTAAATATCCAGACAGTCTTTAAACAGATTTCGCTCAATAACAAGTGGTTCCAGGGCCATATCGCCCATCTCCTTCTTGAAGGCCGACGGTAGCACAATGCGCCCTTTGTCGTCGATGGTTGCGTTATATGTTCCTGTGAATTCTGTCATTTCGTTCAGCAAGTTTTTTTATTACCGGTAAAAGTAAGAATTTATTCCAAAACATTCCACTTTATTCCACTTTATTCCACCACATTACAGTTCTGTTTTGTTGAAAAATTGTTGATGACCTGTTTATAAAATCTTCAAAATGTATCCACCACATAAATCAACGAACACATTTTCAGCAAATTATTTTCAACATGTATTTTTTCAACAAACGTTAATAACTCGAAAAACCTTGTTCAAAGCGGTTAAAAAGAAATACTTAAACTCAGGTTTTAGCTCAACCAAAAAATATTTTTATGGTAAAAGCTTCAAATGTTTCCCGAATCGTTTTATTTTGTACCTGAATTTTATTGATTTGAAGTGAAATGACAGATGAAGAGGGAAAAATTGTTCCATTCAAACCTATAGATATTCGTGAGGTATTTGCCTCTAAAAGTCCGGGGCTGGCTCGTTTAATACCTGGCTTTGTTTACCGGTACTTTAACCGGATTATGCACATCGATTTTGTGAATGACCTACTGGAGCAAAACGGTCACCTGAAAGGAGTTGCTTTTATCAACAAGGTTGTTGAAGAATTCAATGTAAAACTTTACCTTCATGGCCTGGAAAACGTACCGGATTCGGGCAAATTCATTTTCGCCAGCAACCATCCACTGGGTGGTTTCGATGGTATGCTTTTGCTTAAAACTGTGGATGAAAAATTAGGGAAACCCCGATTTTTATCCAATGATATTCTAATGAATATTCCACAATTAAAACCGCTTTTTATACCGGTAAACAAACATGGCGGGCACAGTCGTGAGGTTGCCCGAATTCTCTCCGAAGCCTATCTTTCCGATGTTCAGATTCTGATTTTCCCTTCAGGATTGGCCTCCAGAAAAATAAAAGGAAAAATTACAGATTTGGAATGGAAGAAACATTTCATTACAAAAGCTATTCAGTATAAACGTGATGTTATTCCGGTATTTGTCAGCGGGCGGAACAGCAACCGTTTTTACCGTATTGCCAACATCAGAAAATTTCTGAAAATAAAATGGAACCTTGAAATGTTTTTTCTGCCCGATGAAACCATGAGACATCAGAATACCGATGTACACATTTATTTTGGAAAGCCCATTCCCTGGACAGTATTCAACAGAACCAAAACACACCAGCAATGGGCAGAGTGGGTAAAAGAAAAAGTTTATCAATTGCCCGTTCGTGTTGAAATTACAAATTAATAGGCCGTTCAATATCACCGTTCATCAATTTTGTTAATTTTGCACACCGTTTCATTTAAATTATAACTAATGAAAGAAATTGTTGCACCACTTCCGAAGGAACAGATCATAGCCGAACTGACACCCAATAAGATGCTGCGCAAAACCAACAAAGGTGGAAATGAAATTTATGTGATTTCACATCACGATTCGCCTGCTTTAATGCATGAAATAGGGCGTTTACGAGAGATTACCTTTAGAGATGCTGGTGGAGGTACCGGAAAGGAAACGGATATTGACAACTTCGACATTTCAGATAATCCATATAAACAATTAATTGTTTGGGACCCGGACGCCCGGGAAATTTTGGGCGGGTACCGTTATATCCTGTGTTCGGAAGCGCCAGTTGACGAAAATGGTGAAATACAAATGGCTACATCAAGGCTTTTTAATTTGTCTGAACGGTTTATTAAAGAATTTCTTCCGCACACACTGGAACTGGGACGCTCTTTTGTTCAACCAGCTTATCAATCGAGCAAGGCTGGGGCCAAAGCCCTATTTGCGCTCGATAATCTTTGGGACGGGTTGGGCGCATTGACCGTCGATCATTCTGAAATCAAATATTTTTTCGGAAAAGTAACTATGTATCAGCACTTTCACAGCATTGCCCGAAATCTGATTCAATATTTTTTCAAGAAATACTTCCGTGACAAAGAAAACCTGGTCTATCCGAAAAACCCGGTGGAATTTGATTACGACGAAAATGAAATGAATGCTCTTTTTACCGGGAATGACTATAAAGAAGATTACAGAATTCTTGTGCAGTCTGTTCGCCAGTTTGGTGAGAATGTTCCGCCACTTATAAATGCCTACATGAACCTGTCACCCTCGATGAAAACTTTTGGCACAGCCATGAATGAAAAGTTTGGCGGTGTTTTGGAAACAGGCATCATTGTTACCATTAAAGATATTTACGAAGTAAAATACGACCGTCATATTGAAACGTACATTCAGGACAAGGAAAATGATGAATGGGAAACTCCTGAATAGCCTAAATTAAAATTCTACTTCAGGGGTGCAGCAAATTTCTGAACATCTTCGCCCGTAATTTGCCTGTCGCATAAAATAATAAGCCGCTCAATCACATTTCGAAATTCGCGGATATTGCCAGTCCAGGTTATTTTTTGCAGTTCTTTAATTGCATCGTCAGTAACCGTTTTTTCGGGCATGCCATATTCATTGCAAATAAGGGTTACAAAATGATTGGCGAGCAGAGGAATGTCTTCCAAACGTTCGTTCAGCGAAGGTACATGAATTAATATTACACTTAAGCGGTGGTATAAATCTTCCCGAAACCTTCCTTTTTCAATCTCGTCTGAAATGTTTTTGTTGGTAGCAGCCACCACACGCACATCCACTTTAATGTGCTTGTCGCCACCAACCCGTGTAATAACGTTTTCCTGCAGGGCACGCAGCACTTTAGCCTGAGCCGAAAGACTCATATCCCCAATTTCGTCGAGAAAAAGGGTTCCTTTATTGGCCTGTTCAAATTTTCCTATCCTTTGTTTTACTGCCGAGGTAAACGAACCTTTCTCGTGGCCAAACAATTCACTTTCAATCAGTTCAGATGGGATTGCCGCACAGTTTACTTCCACAAAAGGGCCCGAAGCACGGTTGCTCTGATCGTGAATGCGCCGGGCAACAAGTTCTTTTCCTGTACCGTTGGCGCCGGTAATTAAAACACGCGCATCTGTTGGTGCCACACGATCGGCCATTTCTGTCACCTTTTTTATTGCCTTCGAGTCCCCTATAATTTCAAATTTCTTGCTGACTTTCTTTTTCAGAATTTTGGTTTCATTCACCAAAGTTGATTTGTCCATGGCATTGCGGATAGTAATCAGCAACCGGTTTAAATCCAGTGGTTTTTCAATAAAATCGTAGGCGCCTTTTTTAATAGATTCCACCGCAGTATCAATATTTCCGTGCCCAGAAATCATCACCACTGGCGAATCGGGCGCCATAATATTCAGTTGTTCCAGTACTTCGATGCCATCCATCCCGGGCATTTTAATATCACACAGAATAATATCGTACTCGGTTTGCTTCACCATTTCGAGGCCCTTTTTACCGTCTTCGGCCAAATCGACCTCGTATTTTTCGTATTCCAGAATATCTTTTAATGTATTTCGAATGCTGCGTTCGTCGTCGATAACAAGAATTTTTGACATACTCCTCAATTTTTATAAACCACAAAAGTACCGAAAAAGAAACAAAAAAAGCTGCTCACGGCTAAAACCGAATGAGCAGCTTTTTTTATTTCCGTTAAAATTGGTTCAGCAGCCACCTTTTACCTGAACCACTTCGCGTTTAACCGGAGCGCCAATATTTTTCAGCGCTTCAACCAGATTATCCATTTTTCGGGCAGATTCGGTGCGAAAAACATAAGCCTGCAATTCGTTTTTGGGCGCTTCGGGTGGTGGCGCTTTAGCCAGATAAAACATTTTCTGAAATTCACCGGCACTTTCGCGCATAATCAAATTTTCTGAATTGCCAATATATTTTGCCTTCAAACAAGCCATACGAACCAACGTGTCGCCGTCGGCATAAAAAACGTTGGTTTTAATCCGTTGCCTGAAAAGCGGTTCATACTGCCGCTCCATCATATTTTCAAAAGGAATATTGATGGCCATGGGCAAGTGAAATTTTTCAAACTCTTCGGGCGAACGAACATCAATTATATTTAACGCATAATAATGATTTACAATTTCGTCGGCTAGTTTATCGGCGGGAATTTCTTTAAACACACAGATTTGCTGGCGTTTGGCCTCGGCAATCCGCATGTTTATAATATCCTGTTTGCCGGGTAAAAAAGCAACCACTGCAAGCACAACAAAAACTGATGCTGCTGCCAGTGCATAACGATTTCTTTTTGCCGGTTCAATTTTCGATTCGCGGTTATTCACTTTATTTTCGATAAACCAGGTGGCTACAAAAGCTCCAACAGCAATAAAAGCCAGCAAAAATCCAAATGTAATGTTTGACATTCCCAGATAATCGGAAATACGAAGCATTCCCATATTATTGGCATTGTAAAGGTTTTCAACCAAAGGAAAAGATTCTATAAATCCCCATACACCCAGAATGGCTCCAAAAACGAAAGCCAGCGCATCGAGCTTGCCTATGGCCAGAGCACAAACACTGGTTCCCGGGCAAAAACCTCCAATAATAAATCCGGCGCCCATAATCACTCCGCCTAAAAGTGCCGATTTCAGGAATGTGGGATTCACATAAATGACACTCAAATCGAGTATTCCGTAATGCCCCATTAAAAGCACACCGGCCATGGCTGTAATTCCGGCAGTGAAAAATACACGCAATACGGTAAAATCGTAGCCATAAAAAAGGCCAACCAGTTTTTTTGTAGACGAGAAACCGGCTTGTTCGAGAATAAATCCAAAGGCGATGCCTAAAAAGAAAGCAATTACCAAACTAAATTCTTCACTTATAATAAAAGGTACTAATGGTCCCATTTTGTTCTATTTTAACCAAAGTTTTCTGAAAAAATAAGCCAACGCATAAGCTCCGCCAAAAATGGCCAGCATGGTCAAAATTCCGCCCAGCGAAAGCACCGCCATTCCGCTTAGTGCCGAACCGCTTGTACAGCCGCGGCCCAATTGCGAGCCGTAACCAAAAAGTGCTCCGCCCAAAATAGCTCCGGCAATACGTACACCGTTGGTAACCCGCGGACCTTTTTCCAGTTTAAGACCGGTACGGTTAGCCAGCACTCCCGAAAAGAATGCGCCCACCAGCACACCAAAAACTTCAAAAACCAGAAAGTTTTTCCAGGGTCCTTCAGGATTTTCGGCCTTAAAATCTGTATAGTAGGCTGTGTTTTCAGCATGTTTCGGAGCAACGGTTTCAACCGAAGCAATTACCACACTTTTAAATGCCCCGCTGGCGCCAAGTCCGCGCCCGGTAATGTAAATGGTTGCAAGCAAAACCAAACCAAGCAGAAAGCCTGCCAGGTATGGATTCATATAAGGCTTTGGTTTTATGGATTCTGTTGTTTTCATTGTGTTGTTTTTTTTATGCTGAAATTCTGAATTTACTGTTTTTGCATGGCCTCGCTTAATACCGGTTCATCTTCTTCCTCTTCCAAATCTTCGTAGCCGGTAATCATGGCCTGTATGTTTGAAGTTGGCGTATGCCCGGTTGTGGTCATATATACATGAATCACAAGGAAAACCATCAATAAAAATGCTCCAAGTGTGTGCCAGAAAGCAACGCTTTCGAGTGAAAATTCGCTGACAACAACAATATCGTTCCTGTCTATGGTTTTGTGAAACATATAAATGATTCCTGAAATTACAGTTACAGGAATTAACACCAGTTTAAAACCGAGGTAAACCAATCTTTGCAACGGATTCAGCTTTTTAACTTCGGTTTTTTTGGTAGGATGTTTTTCACCTTTAAACATGCCAACGCTATAAAACCGGATTTGCTCAGCTAGTTTTTTTGTTGTGGGAATGTATTGTCGCCATTCGCCTGTAACCACGTGCCAGAAAATGGCAAAAACAATCAAACCAATGAGCATCCACGAGGCAAGACGGTGGAAACGTGCTGCATGTTCAAATCCCAAAATATCAAAAGTTCCGTGAACCTCGAATCCGGTAAAAGCCAGAAATATAATCAGTGACGCTTGTGTCCAGTGCCAAAAGCGTTCAAAACCTTTATAAACATATACGTGTTTCATACTTTATTCTTTTATTCCGGTTTTATTTTGGTAATCAATAATATCTGTATCATACTCTTTCCGGCGAATGGAGATCAAAATTCGTATTGCAGCATGAACTATAACTCCGGCAAGTGCACCAAAAAACATCAGCGTACCCAGAAAATCAAGCGGTTTATTGTAATCGCGGCCCGGCAAATAAAAGCCTGCAAGTGAGGCTAAACGCCCGTCATCGCTACGGGTATGACATTCGGCACATCCAACAGTATGCTCTTTAGGCGCCACCATGTGGTTAATGGGCCAATACATTTCCGTTTCCACAAAGCCGTATTCCCCGCTGAAGGGGAGGCCAACCCTTTTCATTCCTGCTGCTGAGGCCGTTTCCCAGTTGAAATCTTTCCAGTAGGCGCTGTCACCCTTGTTTTCTGCAAATACCTTGGGCTGTATCAGAATGTTGTATTTTTTGTCGTAAATCTGGTCGCCCAGGTGAATTTTAACAGGGAAAATTTTTGATTCCGGGTCCTCGTGCGAGCCAAACAATGTATTCATCTGTACCGGAACAGATTTGATGGTATCGCCCAGCAAATAGTGATCGGCTGTGCCATTAAACCAGATGTAATCCGGTTTAACATTTTTAGCCCAGGTAAACGAACCTTTTATGGATTGGTACTCCTGAGTACTGTCGCTGTTGAACTCCTGAAAAGGTTCTCCGTTCCGTAATTTCCCGGCATCGGACCAGTACCATGCCATTTTTGTTGGATTTACTTTGGCATATTCAGGAATGTGGCAAGCCTGGCACGAAACCTTTGCATTATGCCGGTTGAGAATATCATCGAAATGAGGTGTTGAAGTGTGGCACTGTTCGCATGTTGCCCGGTTGGTATTGGTTGACGATACGGAATAAAGCCGTCCTTTAATCTGATGGTTTTCGCCGGCATGGCATTCCACGCAAGACATGTTCATTCCGTTGGCTGCCATGTGCACATCCACTTCGCGATCGCAGGCCAGTTGGGCGGCTTCCAAATCACCATGTTTCACATTATTTCCACCTCCGCTGTAAAAATGGCAACTGCCGCAGTTAATCTTATCAGGAGTACCAACACTTTGGGCAACCAAAGTCAGGTTTACCTCACGGTCCGGATAGCCTGCTGTTGAAGCACCTTTCAAATAAAGGTCGCTGTTGTCGTGACAAACCATGCAATCCACATTTCGTGCGTTGTTATAATCGTAATGGTCGTTGGTCATTCCGTAGCCGATGTGGCATTTTGCACAGGCCAATTCGTTCGACTGCGCACCCAGACAAAAATTGTTTAGTACATTTTTTTTTCCGGCAGCAGCCAGTCCGCGGCCTTCCACGTATGAAACCCGCTCCCAGTTCCAGTGAGCCGAATTCATCACTTCCTTGTGCCGTTCGGTATGGCAACCAATGCAAGATTCGGTTACTTCCTGCGGTGTGGCAAATTCGCGCTGAAGCTGGGGCAACAGACTGTGATTGATGGAAGAAACCGGTTTAATAGCGTACTCTTGTTTTAACTCTTCCAGTTTCAGGTTGTAATATTCATCTTCGGTATTAAACAGATTGATTAATACCAGAATTGCAATAACAGATAAAATTACCGTTAAAATTGTTCGTTTCATTCCTGAATGTTTTTAGATACACCTTGTCATTTTATTTCAAAAAAATCATACAAATATACACATATGTCAATATAAAAACATAATATTACACTTTATTTTTTATACCAAAATAGAATATAATATTTATATTCAATGATTTAATTATATATGTTTTACGACATATACTCAAAATAAAATATATCAAATCACAAAAAATAAAGTTTTTGAACCTCCAAATTTTCAAGAAAAAAAGCTGCCCACCAACTGAACAGCTTAAAACAGAAAGTAACAATTTCAACTTAAGATCTAATGCGAATCGATGTTGTTTATCATGCGCAGTGAGTGCTCCAGGGTTGGTGTAATTTCTGTCAGGTATTCATTCACAGCGCCAACGCTGCCGGGCAGCACATAAACCAACGATTGTTTAATCACCCCGGCAATGCTGCGGCTTAACAGCGCATTGGGTTTTGCCGAACCGTATTTATACCGGATGAGCTCCATAATTCCCGGAATTTCCTTATCAAGCATTTTTTGAACAACATCGGGAGTGATGTCGCGGCTTCCGATGCCGGTTCCACCGGTGGTTACCACGATGTCAGCATTTTCGTGCACCGCTTTCTGAATCGCTTTTTGCAGCATGGTTTCATCATCGGGAATTATTACTTTTTCCAGTTGAACCGGCCTGTTGTTCCCGGCAAAAAAGTCTTTTAGCATTTTGGCGGCATGGGGTCCACTTTTATCTTTGTAAATGCCATTATAAGCCCTGTCACTCAGCGTAATCACCGAAATTTTAATTTTACGCGGAATATAGGTCAACTCATCGTTCACCTGTAGTTTTCCGGTTTGTATCACCCGGCAGAAAATTCCTTCGATGGGCATAATGCAATTCCCCGTAATTTTCATGATTTCGCAACCTTTGTGGCACTTTTTGCCAATCTGGGTTACTTCCAAAATAACATTGCCCGACACAAACCGGTCGAGAATATTGGTTTTGTGCAGCTCCAGTCCTTCGGTGGTAATGTTTTCGCCAAAATCGCCAAATTGGAATGCCCGGCTATTTTGTTCCTCCGCCTTTTTCAGACTTTCCAAGCCCAGCATACTCACCTGGCGGTGCCAGTGGCCTGCATGTGCATCGTTTTTTAGGCCGGTTTCGGTTATTTCAACCGCATTAACAGGCACTTTTATTGTGCCTTTCTTTTCGGAAAGATTCAGTGATTTTATTTTTACCTGCGTCATTTTTTATGTTTCTCCACCAGTTTAATTTCGCCCATTGTCATTTGTTTATCCACCGCCTTGCACATGTCGTAAATAGTTAGCAGTGCTACATTTACCGCTGTAAGTGCTTCCATTTCCACACCGGTTTTTCCGGTGCATTTTGCCAACGATAAAACCCGGATGCCATCGTCTTCCACCGAAAAATCCACTGCAATTTTGGTCAGCTGCAACTGGTGACAGAGCGGAATGAGGTTGAATGTGTTTTTTGCCGCCTGAATTCCGGCAATACGCGCCACCGAAAAAATATCGCCTTTTTCAATGGAATTGCTTTTTATGAGTTCCAGCGTTTTGGGCTGAAGAAATATTTTTCCCGAAGCTTTGGCTTCACGCTGCTGGTCTGGTTTTGCACCTACATCCACCATGCTTGCCTCTCCCCTTTCGTTCAAATGTGAAAATTTTTCTGCCATATTATCCTCCGATGTTGTAAAAGCTGCCATTGCTGTTCACTGCTCCCTCTTTGGGTTTAGCGTTCAGTGCCAGTAAAAATGCTTCTTTAATTCCGTATTCTCTGATGTTGTACTCTTTGTTGCTGAACAGACAGGGCTTAATCATCCCGTTTGCCGTCAGCCGAAGCCGGTTGCAAATCACACAGTTTCCGCCTTCCCCGCCTTCAACCTGCGAAAATTCGCCGGTTCTCAAATCCATTTGGGTAATAAATCTCAGCTTAAGTTCTTCATCAGCAGCAAATTTCCTGATTTCATCAAATTGCTCATTGTTTTCGTTTTTGAGTTTTACCGCATTTATTTTGATGGGTGTTAATCCGGCCTTTTGGGCTGCACGAATTCCTGTAAAAACATCTTGCAATTTTCCGCCCCGCGTAATTTTAGAATACTTTTCGGATGAAACCGAATCGAGACTGATGTTCACGCGGCTAAGCCCCGCTTCTTTCAGACCTGCCGCATATTTGGAAAGCAAAACGCCGTTGGTTGTCATGGTAACCTCTTCAATTCCGTCAATTGCAGAAATCATGGCAACCAGGTCTGTTACACCTTTTCGCACCAATGGTTCACCGCCGGTCAGGCGCACTTTTTTTATGCCCAGTTCTGCACCAACTTTTACCACTTCTGCAATCTCTTCGAGACTCAGAATCTCTTCTTTTTTAAGCAGTTGAATTCCCCCTGCAGGCATGCAGTAAACACAACGCAGGTTACAACGGTCGGTAACCGAAATGCGCAAATAGGTAATATTTCTGTTATATCGGTCGAACATTTACCAATTCCCCTTTTTCAATTTTCTCAACGCCTTTGTGTATCTCCATCAAATGGGTTGCATTGCTCAATGCATTGATGTGTGCAGAACCATGAAACTCCACCGGTAAAACTTCCATTTCGGAAGTAATGTTTACCGGAATAAAATTCAGCCGGTCCTGTTTTCTCCATTTCAATGCTGTTCCCAAAGGTAATTTTAATATTTCAGGTTGAAAATTGTATCCCATCAGAGCGTACAAAAATGGTTTTGCATACAGCTCAAACTGCACGAACGACGACACCGGGTTTCCCGACAAACCTAAACAATACTTTTCCCCTTTACGAGCAAAAACCATTGGTTTGCCAGGTTTAATTGCAGTGGCAGTGACCAGAATTTCATAATCAAGTTTTGCAAGAATTTCGGGAATCAGGTCGAAATCGCCAACCGAAACACCACCGGTAAGCATCACAACATCACTGAAATTCAGCGCTCCGGATAGTTTTTCAGCCAGCAGAGATTCTTCATCGCTAATGATTCCGCCGTAACCGGCTTGAATATTTAATTCCGAAATCTGGCCAATCAGTTGTGCTGAATTGGAATTGCGAATCTGAAACGACAATGGTTTTTCACCAGGTTCTACTAACTCGGTGCCGGTAGCAAAAACCGTAACTAAAGGTCGCCGTAAAACCATGGGATGGGTAATTCCTGCTCCGGCCAGCGCCGGCAGATGCTTCGGTGCAATCAATGTACCTTTTCCAAGAATTTTTTCCCCGGTTCTAATGTCTTCGCCGCGGTAACAAATGTTATTTCGGGTTCCCGGATTTCTGCAAATCACCTTGTTGATACCAATCAATTCGGCATCTTCTTTTTTAAATACCACATCGGCGCCTTCTGGAACCACAGCTCCTGTCATTATTTTATAACCCTGATTTTTCTGCAGCTTTTTTTCGGGCAGTTTGCCGGCATAAATGGTTTCAATGATTTCCAGCTCGTTGTGCAAATCTTCCCGCCGGCAGGCAAAGCCGTCCATTGCCGATTTGTTAAAGGGCGGCATGTCCATGTCGTGAAAAATATCCTCTGCCAAAACCCGTTTCAGTGATTTTTGCAGTTCAACTTTTTCGGCTGACAGCGGTTGAGCCGTTGAAAGAATTAAATCAAGCGCAGTTTTATATTCAAGCATCGATTGCAATTTTTCCGTTAATAAAATGAATATTTTCTCCTGTAAATTGCTGTACATCTTCAGCATTCAAATGCAAAACACGAGTTTCGGACCTGAAAAGAAAATTTTTTTTCACTTCTTTACCCGTGATGAAAATCAACAGCCCGGGTTCCAGGATATCGTACAATCCGCCCGACTCAACAGTTACAGGCGATTCAGAACCCAGCAATGGAAGCAAATAATCCATTGCGCCGGCTAAATAACCGGGTTTACACTGAACGTAATACACCGTTTTAGCCCCGGCCTGCAACATCCGTGAACTGTCTTTCCGGGAAATGTTTTTCTCTTCAACAATCACAAAATTTTCTGACTGAAAGAGATATTTCGGGTCTCCATCCAATTCGTGAAAATGAGGTGAAATTTTAACGCCAACCGGCTCGTGTTCTTGCGCAAGACGGGCGATAATCCGGCAAACCGTAATGGTTTTTCCAATATTCCGTCCGGTACCAGCTACAAGCAATATGTTGGGTTTCTGTATCATTTCAAATCATGCGGATAGTTTATATTTAAAAGCGCTTCGTCATCAGCCACTACCACAGTTTCGGCCTGAAGTTCATTGAGCAGTGCCATCAGTTTAAAATCGCCCTTTTCAATCTGTTTTTGAACAACCGACAACGCCGTTTTGCTGTACCATCCCAGCACGGGAAAAACTTTTCCCTGAACGGAAGCAGCAACCACAGCCCTTTTCCCTTCGGTTTGATGTAAAATACGTTTTAAAATCTCCAGGCTGATTCCCGGCATGTCACACGGACAAACAAGAATTCCGGAAGTTTTGGCGGCAGTCAATCCGGCCTCAATTCCGCCAATGGGCCCGTGTTCCCTGAAATTATCTGGAATGAGCGGAAAACCAAAGCGACTGTAATCTGCATTTCCAGTGCTGATAAAAATTTCAGAAGTAATTTGTTTGCAGACATCGATTGCGGATTGCACCAACGGTTTTCCGTTAAACCCGGCAAGGCCTTTTTCGCGCCCCATTCGTGAACTTTTACCTCCTGCCAGTATGATTGCTGTGACTTCCATGGTTAAAAATAAATCAGTTTAAAACTGGCAAAAAGCAGCACAGCAGCAAGCAGGTAAGTAAGTTTGAAGGACGTCAGTTTGACCCTTCCCAAATGCGAACCGATTACACTTCCGGCAATGCCCAGCGCAATCAGGAGGTAAATCTCAGGTACCGGATTCAAAACTCCTTTGGAAGCGAGACCTGATATACCAGCCGCAGAATTCAAAAAAATAAAAATGGCCGAAATAGCTGCAGTCTCTTTTATGGTAGTCCACCGAAGCAGTAAAAGAATCGGGCTTAAAATAATACCGCCGCCAATGCCAATCATTCCCGAGAAGAATCCCAGAAAAGCCCCGATTGTCAGTGCAAACAGGATTTTTACCGGCCGGGTACTTTCGGGTTTTTTGGCTACAAAAAGCATTCGGCCAATGGCGAAAAGTAAAAATATGCCCAGAATCATTTTATAAACGTCGGGATTAATCTGCAGGCGTGCTCCCAAAAACGACATGGGAATGGAAAGCAAAATAAAAGGAAAAAGCAGTTTCAGTCTGAAAAACCCTCCTTTGAAGTAGGAATAAAACGAAATGCCGGCAACAAAAAGATTCAGAATCAGAGCCGATGCCCGCATGTTTTCGGGAGAAACTGCAAACAGTGCCATGATGGCCAGATAACCACTGGCGCCGCCGTGTCCTACCGAAGAGTACAACACAGCGGTCACAAAAATTAAAATGTAAAAAATGACTCCAAATTCCATTCAGATTTCTCCTTTCCAATTCATTCCAACAACTGCTGAACTCGGGAGGATTTGCTGTTTCCGGCCCATCCCGTCGGTTTAAATTCCTTGCCTTACAAGTTTAGGAAAATAAACTCGGAGAACAAATACAAATATTTCAATTACACATCAGCAACCTCCCTGCACAGGTTTTTTGGTTGCTCTTTTCTGCACCGGAGGTTTTGGTGTGCTGGGTGATCCAATGGCAGGTGCGGTTTCAGCCGCTTCGCCACCCAGGGCCATTCCGGCGCCTTTGCGTAAATTGTACTTTAAAATTTCTTCGTTAGGACTTGTACTGGCCGGCGCTTCAGGATTCAAAACCGTTTCAGCCCAGTAGTTTAAACCGCCCTGCAAAACGTAATTGTTTTTGTAGCCAAGCTGGCGGGTAATCATCCACGCCTGGTTAGCATCGTTTGTGCCGTTGGAGTAAAACACATTCAAATTTACATCCTGGTTGATGTACTCTTCCCACTCGGGATTCAGAATATCCACCAGTGGAATGTTGATGGAATTGGGCAGGTTAAACTTTTCGTATTCCGCTGCGCTTCTCACGTCAATCAGTTGCAACGACGGGTCGTTGGAAATCACCATGTCGGCAACCTGGTCGGGGCCAATAAACTGTGTTCCGCTTTTCACCTCTTCCAGTAACTCATCGGCTGTTAATTTGTAAGGTTTTGTGGTATTTTCAGGCACAGCTGCAATAATTAATCCCAATGGAATTAAAGTTGATGCCAGTATTAATCGTGCTTTCATCTTATTGTATTATTTTGATTTTCAACAAATTTATTAAATTTTAGTTCACTTTTAACCTATTGATTCATTTTATAATCTTCGCGTGCAAATTTTTTCTCGGCCCATTCGCCAACCCAGAACATTCCGAGCGCCACCAAAATAACTAAAAAGGTTAATAACCCGCGTGATGCGCCGAAATAATCGCTTAACAATGGAGCTCCCAGAAATTTGGCATTGTAAAAGTTTTCCCATAACGGATAACCTTCGGCAAAAATAAAAATGCCGATGAACATTCCGCCAATAAACGCCAATGCATCGAGTTTTCCGATGGAAGCCGCGCAAAAAGAGGTTCCGGGGCAGTAGCCGCCCAGAATAAATCCGGCCCCCATAATCACACCGCCACCCAGTGTGGACCAAAGGTAAGTCGGGTTGATGTAAATGTAACTCAGGTCAATCCATTTGAAAAGACTCATAAACAACAGTCCGACTGAGCCAACAATGGCTGCCGTGAAGAAAACTTTTAAAACAGTGGTGTCGTAGCCGTAAAACATGCCAGCCAATCGTCGGCTGGAAGAAAAACCGTTGGCTTCAAGCACAAAACCGAACCCGATTCCGATGACAAATGCCAGAAACAGGTTGGTATTCTGTGAAATTATTTCGTTTACAATTAATGGTCCCATTTTTTAAATGATAATTGATTAATAATTAGAAAATTAAATCCATAATTTGCGGGCAAAGTACGCCAGCGCGAAGGCGGTTCCGAAAATGGCTGCCATGGACAAAAAGCCGCTGAGTGAAAGCACAGCCATGCCTGTTAGTGCCGAACCGCTGGTACAACCGCGTCCCAGTTGCGAACCAAATCCAAAGAAAATCCCACCTAAAACGGCAAAAATGATTCGGGTTTTGTTGGTGATTTTCGGTGATTTTTCAACCTTAAATTTTAACCGTCCGGCAATGGCACCTGACACAAAGCCACCAACTATTACACCCAACATTTGAAATACCAGCCATTCACTTAATGGATTGGGGTGGGTTTCCATGTAATCGCTGTAAAATACCGATTTCTCAATATGTGCAGGCGCAACAGTTTTTACCCCTGCAACAATGGCACTTTTGGCAGCACCACTGGCGCCAAGACCCCTGCCCGAAACCCAGAATGCAACAATCAGAACAAGTCCAAGCAATACGCCTCCGAGGTACGGATTCATGTATTTCTTCTGTTTCATAATACTATGATGTTAATGATTTTTGATTTTTCTTCTAAAACATTATTAATACAGCCAGCGGCTAATCTGGCCGGCGTAGGCTATTATAAAACGCAGCATTAAACTGCCAAACAGCACCAGCACCACCGGAATAACTGTTGGAATATGAAATTTTCGAATCTCCAGAAATTCGAGCACTGCCGGCAGAATCATTCCCAAAACAACTACAAAAATCCAGAATGGCGCGGTGTATGGCCCGCCAAGAAAAAGGTTGGCCGCTTCAATCTGAACCTCGGTGCTCGCCAGAAATCCCATAAACATGTGAACGATTAAAAAGAGTTCGATGCCAATAAGCATGATATCGATTTTGGCAAAATTGATTCGTTCTCCTTTTCGTTTCGAAAAAAGGATAATTACCGCAGCGCCTGCTGAAAGCCCGGATGTTAAAAACAAGGGGCCCAGAATGGATGTATTCCAGAGCGGTCGGGCATTAAATGCCGAAAACAAAATTCCGGTGTAAATTCCCAGAATAACCGAAAAAAACAGGATAATCCAGGCCATGTACAATTTGTATCTGACCAGAAATTTTTCCAACTCTTTCAGAATGGAGAATTTCCAGTCCCATTTGGGAAAAAACTCGCGGATGTGAATGGCTGCCCACGCAAATGAGAGCGGCGTAACGGCCATCAGGGTCCATGCGCCCCACGACATGGGTGATTGAATTTTTATGGTGGTGTACAGTTGCCAAAAATAAAGTTTATGCCGCAGGTCGAGAAACAAAGCGGCCAAACCAATAATCAGCAAAAAAGGTACAATGATGGGTGCGCGGCGAACAGCGCCACGAAATTTGTTTTCCTGGCCCAAAACGGTATAAAGACTGGCGAAAAACAGAATTCCGGCGGCCAGACCGCCCAAAAACAGGTAGAGCGGAATGTGCCAGTGCCAGATTTCCAGGTGGGGATCGATATTTGGATTCAATCTTCCCGAAATAATAATTTCTTCTCTCATTTTTCTGGTTTTATATCAGATAATACACATGAGGTTTTGTACCCGCTTCGGGTATCAGTGTTTTGTATTTACGCTTTTTCAGCATTTTTGAAACGTCGCTATTGGGGTCGTCCAGATCGCCAAAATACATGCATTTGGTAGGACAAACTTCCACACATGCCGGCTGCTGACCTTTTTTAATCCGGTGCAGACAAAACGTACATTTATCTACATACCCTTCGGGGTGAGAATACCGCGCATCGTAGGGACAACTAACAACACAGGCTCCGCAGCCAATGCATTCATTGTGTGTAACAGTAACAATTCCACCGTCTTCGTAGTGGCTTGCCCCGGTTGGGCAACATCTTACACACGGTGAGTTTTCGCAGTGGTTACACCGTTCGGAACGAATTTCAATTTCGAGTTGTGGATAGGTTCCGTCGGTTACTTCCACAATCCAGTCGCGGCAATACCCGATGGGTACGTCATTTTCGGTTTGGCAGGCAACCACACAATCGGAACATCCCACACATTTTTTGGTATCTATGGCCATTGCATATCTCATGACTGCACCTCGCTTTCTTTTTCAAACAGAAATGTTACAAAATTTCCTCTCATGCCGGTACCACCCATCACGGGGTCCATCAGCACGCGGGTTATTAACTGGGAATCGCTGGCTCCCTTGCCGTAAGCACGGCTCAGTTTTTTATCGGCATGGCCAAAACCATGAACAATGTAAACCGAATCAAACCGGGTACGTTCGGTTACACGCACTTTCACCGGAAAGTCGGCAACCACACCATCCTGATTTTGCAAATAAACCGGCTGACCGTTTTGCAGTCCCCACTCTTTGGCCACTTTCGGATTAACCCAAACGGTATTTTCATCCATCAAATCAGTCAGGTTCGGATTGTTTGCCGTGCGGCTAAAAGTATGCATGGGTGCGCGTCCGTAATTCAGGTGATAATAACCTTCGGGCGGTTCCATGTGCGGTGTGTAAACCGGAAACGGGTCAAAACCTTCAGCTTCGAGTGCGGTTGAATACAATTCAATTTTACCTGTGTTGGTATAAAAATCAACCTCCTCATTTTCAGCATAAAACAAATTGCCATACTCGCGTGGCAGATTTTTCACGCCAATACGTTTCATCTCTTCGAGCGACGAGCCTACCTGTTTCAACTGCCAGTCGAGTTTTTCCTCGAAGGTTTCCCAGGCAAAGTATTCTTCCAGGCCCAGTCTTTTTGAAACTTCCTTGGCCATCCAGTAGGCCGGTTTTGAATTGTACTTAGGCTCAGCAGCCGGCATGCGTAAAGCAATGCTCGGAGTGCGGCCCGGTGCAACCCTCAAATCGTCCCACCGTTCCATGTAGGTGCACTCCGGTAACACCACATCAGCATAACCAGTAATTTCCATAGGCATGGTATCCACCACCACGAGCAGTTCCAGGTTATTAATGGCATCAATGGTTTTTTTCTGGTCAGGCAGTGTCATAATCAGGTTGGTGCCATTCACAATCCACCCTTTGATATTGCAATCGAGATCGGGTGACGGAATGGTCGCATCGCAAACACCCGAAGCCAGCGCCAGATCGGCCAGTTTATACTTTCCGTTCATAGCATCTCGCCAGGTACGGGTTATTTTTGGAAACTCAGGATGCGGATAATCAGGCAGGCTCAATTTATCAGGGAGATAATACCCTCCTCTTCTGCCCCAGGAGCCAAGCAGTGCATTCAAAATGGCAACGGCACGAAGTCGTTGAGTATCGTCGCCATACCAGGTTACATGTCGCCCCGGATGAATAATTACTGAAGGTGCTGCATTAGCCATTTCACGTGCACTTTCACGAATCTGATCGGGTTTGATTGTTGTTACTCCGTAAGCCCATTCAGGAGTGAATGGCTGAATGTAGTTTTTCAACTCCTCAAAACCGAAGGTGTATTTTTCCACGTATGGCTTGTCGTACCATTCGTTGTTAATGATTTCCCGAATCCAGGAAAGCAGCAGTGCGATATCAGTGGCAGGTTTAATGGGCAGCCAGAATTTCGATTTGCTTGCAGCCGTGGAGTAACGCGGATCGACCGTAATAATGGAAGCTCCGTTATCGATGGCGTCCGACATTTCCTGTACCTGCCCGTTGTGCATGTTTTCGCCCAGATGCGAGCCAATAAGAACCAGGCACCGGGTATCCCTGATATCGAGTGGTTCAGGAGAGTTCAGGCCTTCGCCATAAGTTGCTATAAAAGCTACCTCGCGCGGTCCGCGGCACTGTGAATACGATGGAGCAGCAATATTATTGGAACCAAATGCTTTCAGTAAATCGCCCCAGTATTTTCCTCCCGAACCATGTGTAAACAATGCGGTACATTCCGGACCGTGTTCCTTTTTAATGTGCTGAAGTTTTTCAGCAATAAAATCGAAAGCTTCATCCCACGAAACTTCCTTATAGGTTTGTTTTCCATCAGGCCCCTTAACTCTCAATAAAGGAGTTTTAAGGCGGTCTTCATCGTAATACATTCCAACGCCTCCAGTTCCCCGCGGACAAAGTCGTCCGTTGCAGTTCTGATCATCGTCATTTCCAATAACCTTCTGAATCTGACCTTCATCGTTTTTATAAACCCAGCCTGCACATTGCCAGAAACACACTTCGCAATAGGTTGGTGTGCGCAAGGGTCCACCATCTCCAGCCAGCGGAATACGTTTCGTCTGCATGGCCGAATGTACATAGTGACCACCAAACACCAGCCCGGCGGCACTTAACGAAGTGATTTTAATGAAATCGCGTCTTGAATTGGACATATATTTGAATATTTTTTGACCATCTGGTCGACAACTATCAATTATTTTTGCAAAAATATCTAATTATCTACATATTCAAATATAAAAAATTTGAAGCTACTGTCTCACTCTTTAACACAACCTACAAACCGTTATAAATCAAACTTTTACATCATGTGTTATACGACATACTTTGCTAATATATAATCATTCTAAAAAACATAATTCAGACTAAAAAGTATTATTTTTTATACAATATTAAACATAAGTCGAAATAAAATTTAACTTTAAGCAGTAAACATTAAGATTCGGATTTAAAATATCTCAATATTACATTTTTCAGTTAAAAAGAATTTGTGATTTTTGTCCTGTTCAATTATTATTCATCTTTGTATTTTTCCAACGGAAATCAAAAATTAAAATCTTAATACTAATTATGAGAAAAGCTTTACTAATTCTGACCAGCTTAATCTTAGCCGGGACAGTAACTTTTGCAAAAAAGAAGGAAGAAACCAAAGAAAAAGGCGACACATTAATTACCAGCAGCCTGGTTAACGGACTCAAATTCAGAAGTATTGGGCCAGCCTGGGCTAGCGGAAGGATTGGTGATTTTGCAGTTAATCCCGATAATCCGAAAGAATACTATGTGGCCGTTGCCAGCGGAAACGTTTGGAAAACCACCAACAACGGCACCACCTGGGAGCCCATTTTTGATAAATATGGCGCCTATTCCATTGGCGTTGTAAAAATGGACCCAAACAACCATAATGTAATTTGGGTGGGAACCGGCGAAAACAATCACCAGCGGGCGCTTGGTTACGGCGATGGAGTTTACAAATCGCTCGACGGGGGCAAATCATTCAAAAACATGGGACTGAAAGAAAGTCGCCAGATTGGGGGAATCGTTATCGATCCGCGAAATTCCGATGTGGTTTTTGTGGCTGCCGAAGGTTCAGCCTGGGGACCGGGCGGCGACCGGGGGCTTTACAAATCAACCGACGGTGGCGAAACCTGGAATAAAGTTTTGGAAATTAGTGAAAACACCGGAGTAAACAATGTGGTGATGGACCCATCGAATCCGGATATTCTATATGCCACCTCGGAACAACGTCGGCGGACCCACTTCACCAAAATTGGCGGTGGTCCGGAATCGGCTGTTTACAAATCGACCGACAATGGCGAAACCTGGCGTAAAATTATGAAAGGATTGCCATCGGTGCACATTGGCGGCATGGGAATCGATGTTTCGCCGGTAAACCCCAATTACGTTTATTTAATTGTAGAAGCGGCCGAAGACAAAAGCGGTTTTTTTCGCTCCACCGACAAAGGCGAGAGCTGGGAAAAGATGAGTAATCACAACGCCAGCGGACAGTATTACAACGAAATTTACTGCGACCCGGCAGATGTAAATAAAGTATATTCGGTGGAAACCGTTTCAAAATACACGCTCGACGGAGGCAAAACCTGGACAAATATTCCTGTAGGCACACGACATGTGGACGACCACGCACTTTGGATTGATCCTTCAGATACAGAACATTACATTATTGGTGGCGACGGCGGAATTTACGAGACATGGGATGCAGGTTCCACTTTCGATTTTAAAGAAAATTTGCCGGTAACCCAGTTTTACAGGGTGCATGTGGACAATGCTGAACCTTTTTATAATGTATATGGGGGAACGCAGGACAACAACACCATGGGCGGCCCGTCGCGCAACCTTACCCGCGATGGTGTTATTAACGACGAATGGTATGTTACCATGGGCGGCGACGGGTTCTGGATTGCAACCGACCCTGATAATCCGGACATCGTTTATACTGAATATCAGTACGGTAACCTTTTTCGCTACGATAAAAAAAGCGGACAAACTGTGAATATTAAACCGCGTGAACGCAAAGGCGAACTGACCTACAAATGGAACTGGAATGCGCCCATGTTTGTAAGCCCGCACAAGGGAACACGCATTTACCATGCTGCCAACAAAGTTTTCCGCAGCGACGACCGGGGCGACACCTGGGAGGTGATTAGCGACGACCTTACCGCACAGGTTGACCGCAACAGTTTCCCGGTGATGGGAAAATACTGGCCGGCAGATGCTGTTGTAAAAGATGTATCAACCTCACTTTGGGGAACCATCGTTTCACTTGCTGAATCGCCAGTAAAAGAAGGACTTATCTATGCCGGTACTGATGATGGCGTAATTTCGGTAACTGAAAACGGAGGTGAAACCTGGACGCAGGCAAAGTCGTTTCCGGGCGTGCCGGAATACACCTATGTAAGCGACATCTGGCCTGACCGTTTCGATGAAAATGTAGTTTATGCCACCTTCAACAACCTGAAACGCGACGATTTTAAACCGTATGTTTTAAAAAGCACCAACAAGGGACAAACCTGGCAAAGCATAAGCGGCGACCTGCCCGAAAATGGCACGGTACACACCATTATTCAGGACCATATTCGTCCTGAACTCTTTTTCGTTGGAACTGAATTTGGCGCATTTTTCACCATCGATAATGGCGAAAACTGGGTGCAATTAAAATCTGGCGTACCAACCATTGCTGTTTATGACATCGCCATTCAGGAACGCGAAAATGATCTGGTGCTGGCCACTTTTGGACGCGGATTTTACATTCTTGATGATTACAGTCCGTTGCGCGAACTCAGCCACGAAACGGTGGAAAATGATGCTCATCTTTTCAATATAAAAGATGCACTGATGTTCATTCAGACCAGCAATAAAGACAACCAGGGCGATACTTACTACAAAGCGCCCAATCCATCATTTGGTGCAACTTTTACCTATTACATGAAAGAGGTTCCGAAAACAAAAAAACAGCTTCGCAAGGAAAAAGAAAAAGAGCTGTTTGAAAAAGGTGAGCCCATTCCTCAACCCACCTGGCGCGAAATGCAACTGGAAGAAAAAGCAGAACCTTCACACCTTATTTTTACTGTGTACGATGCCGGTGGAAATGTGGTGCGTCAACTTACGCAATCGCCTTCAAAAGGGATAAACCGCATCAACTGGGATTTGCGCTACTCCATGCCCACAGCGGTGCGGGTAAATAACAGTTTTAATCCAACTTCGGGTAGTGGCCGCAGCAATGGAATACTTGTACTGCCCGGAAAATATTCAGTAGATTTAAAACTCTGGCACGAAGGCGAATTGACCGAACTTGCCGGACCGGTGGATTTCAATGTTCAAAAGTTAAATCTGGCCACGCTACCTTCTGAAAATTACAACGAAAACGTGGAATTCAATGAAAAAGCAGGGAAACTGGCTATTGCCATGGTAGGCAGCAACCGCCTTATAGAAGAACTGATTTCGAAAGTGGAACACTTTAAAGAAGCCATATATTCCACATCCGGCGCCAGTCAGCAACTAATGAACAAAGCCCGCGATTTAGGCGAAGAACTGGAAGAGCTAAGCTTCAAAATGAACGGCGTACCGGCCAAAGCCAGTGGCGAAGAAGTGCCGCCGGCGCAGGTTCCGCTTTACGATCGGCTGGGACATGTAACGCGAGCTACTGCCAGTTCAACCAGCGGATTAACCACCACCCAAATAGAGGGATTTGAAATTCTGGAAGAAGAATTCCCACCGGTACTGAACGCCATGAAACGAATTGTAGAACAGGATATTCCTGCTTTGGAAGCCGAATTGAATAAAATTAACGCACCGTGGACACCGGGACGATTGCCTGTTTGGAACAAATAAAATGGGAATTAAAACAAACTAAAGAGGCTGTCCTTTTGAGACAGCCTCTTTTTTTATTGGTATTCGTCCCAGCTTTTAATGCTGATGTCCTTCAAATCATATTTACAGATTCCATAAATAAACGCACTTGCCACCCTCGCATTGGTGATAAGCGGCACATTAAAATCGATGGCATTTCTTCGAATTTGGTAGCCGTTTTTCAATTCCCGCTTCGTATAATTTTTGGGAATATTTATCAGCAAATCAATTTTTTTATCCCTGAGGTACTCAATGGTGTTCGGATGCCTGTCTTCTTCGTCGGGCCAGTGGAGTAAAGTAGTTTTCACCCCGTTTTCGTGGAAGAATTTGTGTGTGCCCTCAGTTGCAAATAAATTGTAACCCCTTGCCTCGAGCATTTGTGCACTTTTCAGCAATTCAATTTTCGAACGCGACGGACCGGAAGAAATCAATATATTTTTTATTGGAATGCGGTAGCCTACCGAAAGCATCGCCTTCAAAATGGCTTCATAATAATTTTCGCCAATGCAGCCTACTTCGCCGGTTGAAGCCATATCCACCCCAAGTACCGGGTCGGCGTTAAGCAAACGGGCGAAGGAGAATTGCGGTGCTTTCACGCCCACGTAATCCAACTCAAACAACGATTTGTCGGGTTTTTCAACCGGCACGCCAAGCATCACTTTGGTGGCAATTTCAATGAGGTTCAGTTTCATTACCTTCGAAACAAACGGGAAACTCCGTGATGCCCTCAGGTTGCATTCAATCACTTTAATGTCGTTGTCTTTCGCCAGGAATTGCATGTTGAAAGGTCCTGTAATTTCAAGTCCTTCTGCAATTTGCCGTGCAATTCTTTTAATTCTCCGGATGGTTTCCACGTACAATTTTTGCGGTGGAAAAACTATGGTGGCATCGCCCGAGTGCACTCCGGCAAACTCCACATGTTCCGAAATAGCGTACGCAACCATTTCGCCATCGCGTGCTACTGCATCAATTTCAATTTCCTTGGCTTCCTCAATAAATTCTGAAACCACCACCGGGTGTTCTTTTGAAACGTTGGAAGCCATATCCAGAAAATGCTCCAGTTGGTCGGAATTTGAAACCACGTTCATGGCCGCTCCCGAAAGCACATACGACGGGCGAATTAGAACCGGGTAGCCCACTTCGTCAATAAACTTGTAAATTTCTTCGAAGGTGGAAAGTTTGGCCCAGCGCGGCTGGTCTATTTTCAGTTTATCGAGCAACGAAGAAAATTTTTCGCGGTCTTCGGCATTATCAATTTTTACCGGCGAAGTTCCAAGTACCGGCACATTCTGACTGTGCAGTTTCATGGCCAGATTGTTGGGAATTTGTCCACCCATCGAAATAATTACCCCGTGCGGGTTTTCCAAATCAACAATATCCAAAACCCGCTCAAAAGTCAATTCATCAAAATAGAGCCGGTCGCAGGTATCGTAATCGGTACTAACTGTCTCGGGGTTGTAATTTATCATTACCGAGCGGTAGTTTTCCTTTTTAATGGCGTCGATGGCATTTACACTGCACCAGTCGAACTCCACCGAGCTGCCAATGCGATAAGCGCCTGAACCCAGCACAATCACCGACAGGTCGTCTTTAAAGAATTCGATGTCGTTTTCGCTGCCGTTGTAAGTCAGGTAGAGATAATTGGTAAGCGCCGGATATTCCCCGGCAAGGGTGTCAATTTGTTTTACTACTGGGGTAATGCCATGTTTTTTTCTGAATTCCCTTACTTTCAGTAAATCTTCCTGAATGTTTTTATTCGAACTTTCAAGCACCAAACGAGCAATCTGAAAATCAGAGAATCCGGCCTGTTTGGCAAGTTTCAGTAAATAAATTGGAAGATTCTCCAGTTTATTTACCCGTTCCAGTTCTGTTTTAATTTTATGAATGTTTTTCAGCCTATACAAAAACCACCGGTCTATCTTTGTTTTTTCATAAATATCGTCAATGGATAATTCTTTGTTAAATGCTTCGGCAATGGCAAAAATTCGGCGATCAGTCGGATTTGTGAGTTCCGCTTCAATTTCTTCAATATTGATTTCCTCTTTGTTTCCCACAAAACCGTGCATTCCCAGGCCAACCATACGTATCCCCTTTTGAATAGCCTCTTCAAAAGTACGCCCGATGGCCATAATTTCGCCCACACTTTTCATAGAGCTTCCGATGTTTTTGGAGACCCCGATGAATTTGTTGAGGTCCCAACGCGGAATTTTTACCACACAGTAGTCCAGTGCCGGTTCAAAAGCAGCTGTGGTTACTTTGGTAACCGAGTTTTTCAACTGGTGCAATCCGTAACCCAATCCCAGTTTGGCAGCTACAAATGCCAGCGGATAACCGGTTGCCTTTGATGCCAGTGCCGATGAACGCGAAAGCCGTGCATTCACTTCAATCACCCGGTAATCTTCTGAATGCGGATCGAGGGCAAACTGCACATTACATTCGCCAATAACTCCCACCCGGCGAATTATTTTTATAGAAACCTCCCGGAGTTTGTGATATTCGGCATTGGAAAGGGTTTGCGACGGCGCCACAACAATACTTTCCCCCGTGTGAATTCCCAGCGGGTCGAAGTTTTCCATGTTACAAACGGTAATGCAATTGTCGAACCGGTCGCGCACCACTTCGTACTCCACCTCTTTCCAGCCTTTTATGGATTCTTCCACCAAAATTTGCGGAGAGTAAGAAAATGCTTTGGAAGCCAGTTTCTCCAGTTCATCCTCATTTTCGCAAAAACCACTACCCAGTCCGCCCAATGTGTAAGCAGCCCTTATGATGATAGGGAATCCGACTTTTTGTGCCGCAACCCTGGCTTCAGCCATGTTGGCAGCGGCAATACTTTGAGGTGTTTTTACATTAATTTCACCCAGCATTATACGAAAAATATCCCGGTCTTCGGTATCGATAATCGATTGAACCGGAGTTCCGACCACCTCGACATTGTATTTTTCAAGAACGCCTGATTGAAAAAGGGCTACACCGCAATTCAATGCAGTTTGTCCGCCAAAAGCCAGTAAAATTCCCTGCGGTTTTTCCTTTTTAATTACTTCCTCTACAAAAAAGGGCGTAACCGGTAAAAAGTAAATTTTATCTGCAATTTCCCCTGAAGTTTGAATGGTAGCAATGTTCGGATTGATGAGGACTGTTTCCACACCTTCTTCTTTCAGCGCTTTCAGTGCCTGCGAACCAGAGTAATCAAATTCACCGGCCTCACCGATTTTTAACGCTCCCGAACCCAGAACTATCGCTTTTTTTATTTTTGAATTTATCATGATGAAATACGTTACTTGTTAACCGACTGTTTATAAACTTTAATACTCTGAATAAAATCGTCGAACAGAAATTCCGTATCTGTTGGACCACTAGAGGCCTCGGGATGGAATTGTGTAGAAAAAAACGGTTTGGTTTTATGCCGGATTCCTTCGTTGGTTTCATCGTTCACATTGGTAAAAAGTGGTTCCCAATCAGCAGGAAGCGTTTCGGTAGCTACAGCATAGCCGTGGTTTTGCGAAGAAATGTAGCACTTATCGGTTCCATGAAGCAAAACCGGCTGGTTGTGACTTCGGTGTCCGTATTTCAGTTTATACGTATCTGCTCCGGCCGCACGCGCAAGCAATTGGTTCCCCAAACAAATTCCCATCACAGGCTTCTCTTCATCAATTATTTTCCGAATGTTCTGAACGGTTTCAATGCACATAGCCGGGTCACCAGGACCGTTGGAAATAAACACGCCGTCGTAATCTTCAACGCTAAAATCGTAATCCCATGGTACACGAATCACAGTGGCTCCCCGTTTCCGCAAGCAGCGAATGATGTTGTTTTTTACACCACAATCAACCAAAACCACCCTGGGCCCTTCATTTCCATAAACTTCCCGTTGGGTGCAACTTACGCGTGCCACCAGGTTTTCCATATTCGGGTCGTAAAAGTCAATAACCTCGTCTCCAAATTCAATTTTACCCAACATGGAGCCCTTTTCACGTAAAATTTTTGTTAAGGCGCGGGTGTCCACATCAAAAATTCCCGGCACTTCGTATTCCTTCAACCAGTCTGAAAGGCTTTTTTCTGCATTCCAGTGGCTGAATTCGAACGAGTAATCGGCAATAATCAAACCGCTGATGTGCACTTTGTGCGATTCAAAAAATTTGTGAATCCCTTCATGAATTTCACCAAACGGAACACCGTAATTGCCAATCATCGGATAGGTAGAAACCAAAATCTGACCAGTGTAAGACGGGTCGGTAAGACTTTCAGGATAACCTGTCATGGCGGTATAAAAAACTACTTCGCCTGCCACCGGTTTTTCGCTCCCAAACGATTTTCCTTCGAAAACTGTCCCGTCTTCGAGGGTGAGTTTTGCTTGTTTTACTTGTAACATGTTCAATTTATCTGTTAAAAAAAATGCGCCTGCCCCGCAATTGGTTCAAACGCATTTCTTTGAATTACTATTTGTATTGTGCCTGTTTTATTCCCCATGAACTTTTAATTAAAAAGTTTTTGTAAAAACCGGGACAAAAATAGTAATATTTCTTATAAAAAAACTTGTATTGATAAAAAAATGTATAATTTTGCAACCAAAATGTATAATTATTCAGGATGAAAAACCGGGTACAGCGGCAACTTGAAATACGACGGATAATTGCAAAAGAAAATGTGCATAGCCAGGAAGAATTATTGGCTGCACTAAAAGTAAAAGGGTTTGATTTAACTCAGGCTACCCTTTCGCGCGATTTGAAGTTTTTGCAGGTGGCCAAAGTACCTCATCCGTTGAACGGATACATTTATATAATTCCGGATGATGGCCAGCAAGAAGTAAAACCTGCCAGGTCGAAAGACAATTTTTTAGCCGAAGGTTTTAAAGGTCTTGAATTTTCGGGAAACCTGGCCGTAATGAAAACACTGCCGGGCTATGCGAGTACAATTGCGGCTGTTATTGACAGTTCAAGGCAATGGGAAATATTGGGAACAATTGCCGGTGACGACACTATATTGATTATCAGGCGTGAAGGCACAACAAACAATGATTTAATTAACGCCCTGGTTTCAATAATCCCTAAATTGAAAAACAAATTTTAGAAATGAAGGAGTTGAAAAATATAAAAGTTTTAGTGGCTGGGAAAGAGCACTTAAAATATGTGGATGAAATAAACGATGCCATTGATGTTGCTTCAAAACAGCGTGGTACCGGTATTGCCAGAAGAACCTACGAATATCTGGCTTCCAAAATTGAGGAAGGCAAGGCGATTATTGCTCTCGACGGTGAAGCTTTTGCCGGTTTCTGTTACATTGAAACCTGGGGCAACAAAGGTTTCGTAGCCAACTCGGGGTTAATTGTAGTTCCAGAATACCGCGGTTACGGGCTTGCAAAAGAAATTAAACGGAAGGCATTTCAACTTTCCCGTCAACAATATCCGGATGCCAAAATTTTTGGATTAACAACCGGTTTGGCTGTAATGAAAATTAACCATGAACTGGGGTACAAACCGGTAACTTTTTCGGAACTGACGGATGATGTGCAATTTTGGAACGGATGCAAGAGTTGTGTTAACTACGATATTCTGGAACGAATGGAGCGCACAAAGTGTCTCTGTACCGGAATGTTATACGATCCGGCCTGGGAAAAAGTACCTAAAAAAGAAAATGGAATCAGAAAAAGAAGTTTGATGGATGTTGTAAAAAAGCTGAAACCAAAAAACAGTTTCGGCAGTCAAAAACTGGAATTCATAAAAAAAAAGAGAAACCTGAAGAGTGACGGCGCGCCGTTGTATTAAATTAAACAGTATAGCAGGGTAATCACCCTAAATGAATAGTTTTTAAATTGGATTTGGGCACTGCTGTCACTCTTTTTAAAAAAATCGCTATGGGAAAAAAATTGGTTTTGGCATTCAGCGGGGGGCTCGACACCTCCTTCTGTGTGAAGTATTTAAAGGAAGAAAAAGGATTTGAAGTTTATACCGCCATTGCAAATACGGGCGGATTTTCTGAAGCTGAGTTAAAAAAGATAGAAGAAAAAGCATACCAACTTGGAGCAAAGGAACATGTTACACTTGACGTAACCGAAGAATACTACGAAAAGTGCATTCGTTACATGGTTTACGGCAATGTTTTGCGGAATAACACCTATCCCATTTCTGTAAGTTCTGAACGCGTTTTCCAGGCGATTGCCAGCATTGAATATGCCAAAAAAATTGGGGCCGGGTACATTGCTCACGGCAGCACCGGCGCCGGAAACGACCAGGTGCGGTTCGACCTTACGTTTCAGGTTTTAGCTCCCGAAATTGAAATCATTACGCCCATTCGCGATTTGAGCCTTAGCCGCCAGCAGGAAATCGATTTTCTGAAAAAACACGGCGTGGAAGACGATTTCGAAAAAATGCAGTATTCCATTAACCAGGGAATTTGGGGAACCAGCGTTGGCGGCAAGGAAACACTGACTTCCGACAAAGGATTGCCAAACGAAGCTTATCCAAGTCAATTGGAGGCTAAAGCAGAAAAAACCATTGAACTGGGCTTTGAAAAAGGCGAACTGAAAACCATTGACGGGAAGTCGTTTGCCAGCGGTCCGGCTACCATTCAGGCTTTGGAAGAAATTGCTTCGAAATATGCCATTGGCCGCGACATCCATGTGGGCGACACCATTATTGGCATTAAAGGCCGGGTGGGATTTGAAGCGGCGGCTCCGCTCATCATAATCAAAGCGCACCACCTGCTTGAAAAACATACCCTCACAAAATGGCAGGCCTACTGGAAAGAGCAACTGGCCAACTGGTACGGCATGTTTTTGCACGAAGCCATGTACCACGAACCGGTGATGCGCAACATTGAAACGTTTTTAGAAACCACTCAGGAAAATGTAACTGGAAAAGTATTTGTAAAACTGATGCCATATCGTTTTGAATTGCAGGGAATTGAATCGGAACACGACCTGATGAAATCCGGTTTTGGAGAATACGGCGAAACGGTGAAAGCCTGGACAGCCGACGATGTGAAAGGATTTACGAAAATTCTGGGCAACTCGCTAAAAATTTACCACAAGGTGAACAAGAAGATATAGAGCGAATGATGAATATCAATTAACGAATAACGATTTTGGAAATCTGCAATCTGCGATCGTTAATCATCATTCTGCAATCGTTAATCGTTCTTTTGCAATAAATATGGAAAAACGAATAATAAAAACTGGAATCATAGGAGGAGCAGGATACACGGCAGGAGAGTTGGTGCGGATTTTACTTTACCATCCGCAGTCAGAAATTGTTTTTGTGCAAAGCTCGAGCAATGCCGGCAACCTGGTTTCCGATGTGCACCTTGATTTGCTGGGCGATACCGATTTGCGATTTACCGATGCGCTTCCTTTAAATGAAGTGGATGTGATTTTCCTTTGCATGGGTCATGGAAAATCCAAAGAATTCATGGAAAAGAAAGAACTTCCGGAAAATTTGAAAGTGATTGATTTAAGCCACGACTTCAGACTCAAACGGGAAGGAAACGACTTTGTTTACGGCCTGCCGGAATTGAATCGCGAAGCAATAAAAAAAGCTTTGAAAATTGCTAATCCGGGCTGTTTTGCCACGGGAATTCAACTGGCTTTGCTGCCGCTCGCTGCTGCAAACCTGCTGGTTGACGAAGTGCATGTTCAAGCTATCACCGGCTCCACTGGCGCCGGCCAAAAACCTACCGAAACTTCGCATTTTAGCTGGCGGAACAACAACCTTTCGGCCTATAAAATTTTTGAACACCAGCACGAAGGAGAGATTTTGCAGAGTCTTAGTCAGTTGCAACAAGGTTTTTCCGAAGGATTCAATTTTGTTCCCATCCGCGGAAATCACACCCGCGGAATTTTTGTTTCGGCTTACACCAAATTTGAAGGATCACTTCAAAGCGCAAATGAATTATACCGAAACTTTTACAACGACCATCCGTTTGTGGTTTTGGCAGAAAAAAATCCGTCGCTGAAACAGGTGGTAAACACGAATAAAGCTGTTCTTTATCTCGAAAAGCATAAATATAAACTGGTGATAATCAGTCTGACCGACAACCTCATAAAAGGCGCTTCGGGACAGGCGATACAAAATATGAACCTGATGTTTGGACTGGATGAAACAACCGGTTTGAATTTAAAACCGATGGCATTTTAAGAATAAATAGCCACAGATACACAGATTTATTTTGTTGTGACGATGATTTTAAAATAAAATATGGATGAAGATTGGATTTGCCGGATTTAAGTTTAAACTTCCGACTTCGGCCTTCCGTCTTCCAACTTCTTAAAAACATGAAACTTTTTGACGTATATCCGCTTTTCAATATAACTCCCGTTAAAGCTGAGGGCTGTTATGTATCGGATTCAGAAGGCAACAAATACCTCGATTTGTACGGAGGCCATGCCGTTATTTCCATCGGACACAGCCACCCGCACTATGTTTCGCTTATTTCGGAACAACTCAAAAAAATAGGTTTTTACAGCAATTCCATACAAAATCCGTTGCAGCAGGAGTTAGCTGACAAGCTGGGGAAACTTTCCGGTTACGATGATTACCAGCTTTTCCTTTGCAATTCGGGTGCCGAGGCCAACGAAAATGCCATTAAACTGGCTTCGTTTGTTACCGGAAGAAAAAAATTCATCAGTTATAAAAAAGCGTTTCACGGGCGCACATCGGCAGCCGTGGCATTAACCGACAATCCGAAAATAATAGCTCCGGTGAATGAAACCGAAAATGCAGTAATTCTGACATTTAACGATTTACAAGCAACCGAAGCCAAACTGAAATCCGAACAAGTTGCGGCGATTATCATCGAAGGTATTCAGGGAATTGGCGGAATTAATATCCCTGACCCGCATTTTTTGGAAGGTCTGAAAAAACTAACGGAAAAATACGGCAGCCTGCTGATTTTGGATGAAATCCAGTCGGGGTGCGGGCGCAGCGGAAAGTTTTTTGCCCACCAATATACCAACGTAAAACCAGACATCATAACGGTTGCCAAAGGAATGGGAAACGGTTTTCCCATTGGCGGGGTCCTCATTCACCCAGAAATTAAACCCTGGCCGGGAATGCTGGGCACCACATTTGGCGGAAACCATTTGGCCTGTGCCGCCGGAATTGCCGTTTTAGATGTGCTTGAAAATGAAAAACTCATTCAAAATGCAGAAGAGACAGGGAATTACCTCATGGGAAAACTGGCTGGAATAAGCAGTGAAATACAAATTCGTGGTAAAGGGTTGATGATAGGACTGGAGTTCCCCTATCCGGTTTCGGAACTCAGAAAAAAACTGCTGTTCGAGCACAAAATTTTCACCGGTGTTTCCGGGCAGAATATGATTCGGTTGCTGCCACCTTTGAGTTTGAAAAAAGTCGAAGCTGACATTTTTTTAAAGGCATTTGCAAAAGCCTTTGCCGAAGTTTCTGCATCTTTGATAAAATAAACGAATTGAATATGGAAAAAAAGAAAATAGGAATTATTGGAGTTGGCAACATGGGCGGCGCCATTGTGGTGGGGCTGCTGAAATCAGGATTTGTTGATGCTGCCGATATTTTTGTTTCCGACCGAAAGGAGAGTGTTTTGGAAGAAATGAAGGCAAAAGGCGTGCATGCTTCCGAAGACAACCTTGCAACTGCTCAGCAGGCTGATGTACTAATTACGGCAGTAAAGCCTTACCACATCGAGCAGGTGTTGGAAGAAATTAAACCGGCATTAAATCCGCAAAAAATTCTGATTTCTATTGTTGCCGGAGTTGGAATTGAAGAGTTGGGAAAAATGGCTGGAAAAGACATTCCCATTTTCAGGGTAATGCCCAATACCGCTATTGCCTTACAGGAGTCGCTGACCTGCATTTCGGCCAATGGCAATACCGCTGACCATCGCGATTATGTAATTGAGTTATTCGACAAACTCGGAAAAACAGTTGAAATTCCGGAAGAACTGATGGCCGCTGCCACGGTTTTATCGTCATGCGGAATTGCTTACGCTTTGCGTTACATCCGGGCAGCCATGCAGGGTGGCATTGAAATTGGTTTTGGTGCCGAAATGGCGCAGTTCATTACTGCCCAAACCGTAAAAGGTGCTACCGAACTTATTTTACAAACCGGGCACCATCCAGAACGGGAAATCGATAAAGTAACCACGCCGCGTGGCGTAACCATCACCGGTTTGAATGAGATGGAACACAAGGGATTCAGTTCGTCGTTGATTCAGGGTGTTTTGGCTTCGTACAAAAAAATTGAAAAGGATTTGAGGAAATAATTGTGCAGTTCAGGTACCATAAAATAACGGTAAAAGTGGGCAGCAACGTGCTGGCAAAAGCCGATGGAACATTAAATGTTTCTCGCATTGCCCACCTGGTTGACCAGATTGCTTTCCTGCGTAAAAAAGGTATGGAGGTGGTTTTGGTTTCTTCGGGTGCTGTGGCTGCCGGACGGGCAGTGCTCGAACCATCACGTAAAACTGATGCCGTTTCCAAACGCCAGCTTTGGGCTGCATTGGGCCAGGTAAAACTCATCAGCCGCTACTCCGATTTTTTTAATGAACACGGCCTTACCTGTGCCCAAGTTTTAACCACCAAAGAGAATTTTTCGAGCCGCGGCCACTACCTGAACATGAAAAACTGCATGACTACGTTGCTTGAAAACAAAGTCATTCCCATTGTAAATGAAAACGATACCATTTCGGTTACCGAGCTGATGTTTACTGACAACGACGAACTTTCGGGGTTGATTGCTTCCATGGTAAATTCGGAAGCGTTGATTATTTTAAGCAATGTGGACGGCGTTTACACTGCACATCCCGAAAATGAAAACGCTGAGCTTATTCGAAAAGTGGGGATAAATGATGGCGAACCCGAAAATGCCATTTCGGGTAACCATTCGGAATTTGGGCGCGGTGGAATGCTCACCAAGTTCCGGATTGCCAAAAAGCTCGCCAGCGACGGCATCAGTGTGCACCTGGCAAACGGTATTAAGGAAAATATCCTGGTTGATATCCTTTCGGAAAAAGAAGTTGCCCACACCTGGTTTGAACCGGTACCAAAACCTGCCAGCGGCGTGAAAAAATGGATTGCCTATTCCGATGGATTTACAAAAGGCAGGGTGGTGGTGAACAAAGGCGCTGCGGCTGCCTTAAAATCGGAAAAAGCTGTGAGCCTTTTGCCGGTTGGAATTGTCACCATTGAAAATGAGTTCAAGAAAGGCGACCTGATTCGAATCGTGGATGAATCGGGAAATACCATCGGATTGGGAAAAGCGCAGTATGGCTCCGATAAAGTGGAAGTTGAAAAACAGTCGGAAAAACAAAAAGCGCTGGTGCACTACGATTATTTGTACATGGAAAAAACAACAAACGGTTAGCATGAAAATTGAAAAACAACTGCAACAGGTTTTGGTTGCTTCACGAAAACTGAATCTGGTGGAAAATGAATCAGTAAAAAAGGTTTTGCTTGAATTGGCCGATGAGGCAGAAATAAATACGGATTTTATCCTGTCCGAAAACCAAAAGGATTTGGACCGGATGAATCCGGAAGACCCAAAGTTCGACCGGCTGAAACTCACCAAAGAACGCATTGAGGGAATTGCTTCAGATATCCGGAATGTGGCCGGATTGGAAAGTCCGGTGGGTAAAGTAATAAAAAATTCTGTCCGTCCCAACGGACTGAAAATTAAAAAAGTAACGGTTCCGTTCGGAGTTATCGGCATCATTTACGAAGCCCGCCCCAATGTGACTTTCGATGTTTTTTCGCTTTGTCTGAAATCGGGAAATGCCTGCGTGTTAAAAGGCGGCAGCGATGCCATTTATTCCAACACCGCCATTGTTTCCATTATTCAGAAAGTACTTAAAAATAATAACCTCGACGAAAACACGGTGGCGCTGCTGCCTGCCGGTCGCGAGGAAACCCATGAAATGCTGCGTGCACACGGGTACATCGATTTGATTATTCCACGCGGAAGTCAGGGGCTTATTAACTTTGTGCGAGAAAATGCCACCATTCCGGTAATTGAAACCGGAGCCGGCATTTGCCACACCTATTTCGATGAATTCGGCGATGCCGAAAAAGGCCGCGAAATTATTTTCAATGCAAAAACCCGCCGTCCTTCGGTTTGCAATGCATTGGATTGCCTTGTCATTCATCAAAGCCGCCTGGACGAACTCCCGGCATTTGGTCAACTTCTTTCCGAAGCGGACGTAGTCATTTACGCCGACGAAAAAGCATACGAAAAACTGAAAGGAAACTACCCGGAAAATTTGTTGTTGCCGGCTACCGAAGAGTCGTTCGGCACGGAATTTCTTTCGCTGAAAATGGCTGTTAAAACAGTGGAATCGTTTGATGAGGCGCTTGAGCAAATTAACAAAAATAGTTCAAAACACAGCGAAGCTATTATTTCTGAAAACCAGCAGCGGATTGAAACTTTCCGAAAACTGGTCGATGCTTCTTCGGTTTACTCCAACGTTTCCACGGCATTTACCGACGGGGCGCAGTTTGGGCTCGGGGCCGAAATAGGAATAAGTACCCAAAAGCTGCATGCACGAGGCCCCATGGCGTTGGAAGAACTTACCAGCTACAAATGGATTATCGAAGGTAATGGCCAGGTGAGGCCGAAATAGTCGGTTAGAAATCGTATATTTGTTTATTAGCATTCGAAATGGATATTATTGAGAAAAATATCGAAAAAATTAATGAATTGTGCGCTAAGTACAATGTTTCTGAACTTTATGTGTTTGGTTCAGTTTTAACGGAACGCTTCAAAAACGACAGTGATATCGATTTGATAGTTGATTTTGACGATATGGATGTCTTCGGTTATGCCGATAACTATTTTGATTTTAAATTCGCTTTGGAAAGTGTTTTAAACAGAAAGGTTGATTTGCTTGAAAAAAAGGCAATTAAAAATCCATTTCTAAAAAAATCAATTGATTCTTCCAAAAAATTAATTTATGGACAACGAGATAAAAACCTGGTTGTTTGATATTCTTCAGGCTGTTGAAGAAATTGAAGGCTATTTTTCTGAAAAGCCAATGCGGTTCAATGATTATTTATCTGACATAAAAACTAAAAGAGCAGTTGAAAGAGACCTCGAAATAATTGGCGAGGCAGTGAACAGAATTTTTAAAAAAGACAAGCAATTTCGGCTTGAAAATGCACAAAAGATAATTGGAACCCGCAATCGCATCATTCACGGATACGATACAATTTCTGACGATTTAATCTGGAGTATCGTAGTAAATCATCTTCCAAAATTGAAAAGCGAAATCAAGGTTTTGATGGAAAAATAGCTTTAATTTTTAATGAACATTTTACAATAATTACTTTCATGAAACATTTCACTTCAGTAAAAGATATTCCCGATTTAAAAAAGGCGGTAGAAATTGCCTTTGACGTAAAGAAAAACAAATTCGCATACCAACATCTGGGGAAGAACAAAACCATGGTGCTGATATTTTTTAACCCCAGTCTGCGTACCCGCCTGAGTACTCAAAAGGCAGCCATGAACCTGGGCATGAACACTATGGTGATGAACGTGAGCGAAGATGGCTGGCAGCTTGAATCGGAGCTGGGCGTTGTTATGGACGGCGACAAACCGGAACACCTAAAAGAAGCTATTCCGGTAATTGGCAAATACTGCGATGTGATTGGCGTGCGGGCTTTTGCCAAATTTCAGAATAAAGAGGATGATTATGCTGAAAAAATCCTGAACCAGTTTATTGACTATGCAGGCGTACCAGTTGTGAGCATGGAAGGCGCAACCCGGCATCCGCTGCAAAGTTATGCCGATTTGGTTACCATTGAGGAGTTCAAGACCAAAGAAAAACCCAAAGTGGTGCTTACCTGGGCGCCGCACCCACGTGCATTGCCACAGGCTGTAGCAAATTCTTTTGTGGAGTGGATGAGCGAAACCGATTACGAACTGGTGGTTACCCATCCCGAAGGGTACGAACTGGCGCCTGATTTTATGGGCAATGTAAAGGTGGAATATGACCAGAAAAAAGCTTTTGAAGGCGCAGACTTTGTTTACGCCAAAAACTGGGCATCGTACACCAGTTACGGGCAAATCCTTTCCAAAGATTTTGGCTGGACGGTGAACGAAGAAAAAATGGCTATAACCAACGATGCCAAATTTATGCACTGTCTCCCCGTTCGCCGTAATGTAGTGGTTACCGACGGTGTGCTTGATGGCCCTTTTTCCATTGTGGTAGAGCAAGCCGCCAATCGCGAAGTCACAGCACAGGCTGTGTTGAAAATGATTTTGGAAGATGGTTAAGAAGTCGTAATTTTGTGACAGATAATAGCGTTATGAAGTCCATTACAATTGATATTTCAGAAAAGGTGTACAAAACGTTTCGGGATTTTTTGGATTTGTTACCCAAAGACAGTTTTACAATTTATGATAACGACCCGGATGAATTAACTGCTGAAGAAGAAAAGGCTTACTATTCAGTAAAAAAGAAAATTGAAAAGGGAGACTTTAGCGATTTTGAAGATTGGGATGATTTGAAAAAGAATTTTTGATGTACTCCCTGGTAATTCATAAAAAAGCTGCAAAATTTTTGAAATCCCGTAATTCTTCCACAAAAAGAATTATTGTTAAAAAGCTGGAATTATTAAAAGAAAATCCTTACACACATCAGCTACTCGATATTAAGAAGCTTATAGGAGTTGAAAATGTTTTTCGCCTGAGAATTGGAACTATCAGAATTATTTACCAGATTGAAAAACAGGAATTACTGATCTTAGTGATTTCAGCAGGTAAAAGAGGAGATGTTTATAAAAAGAAATGATGGAAAGTAAAATCGAAATAATCCCGGCCATCGACATTATTGGCGGAAAATGTGTGCGACTTTCGCAGGGCGACTACGAGCGGAAAACGGTTTACAATGAAAATCCGCTGGAAGTGGCGCGGATGTTTGAGGATGCCGGAATCAACAGGCTGCACATGGTTGATTTGGACGGCGCCAAAGCCAAACACATTGTAAATTACAAAGTGCTGGAACAAATTGCATCCAAAACAAATTTAATCATCGATTTTGGCGGCGGACTGAAATCGGACGAAGACTTGGAAATTGCTTTTGAATCGGGTGCCGCTATGGTAACCGGCGGAAGCATTGCTGTAAAAGAGCCGGAACTGTTTTTGAACTGGCTCGAAAAATTTGGCAGCGAAAAAATCATCCTGGGCGCCGATGCCAAAGACGGAAAAATTGCCGTAAGCGGCTGGCAGGAAAGTACGGAATTATCGGTAATTGAGTTCATTGCTGAATTTCATAAAAAAGGAATCTCCAAAGTTATTTCCACCGATATCAGCCGTGACGGAATGCTCTCCGGACCGGCGTTTGAACTGTACGGTGAAATTATGGAAATTTTACCTGACGTTGAAATTATTGCCAGCGGAGGCATCGCATCCATGGACGATATCTTCAAACTGGCTGTAATGGGTGTACCGGGCGTAATAACCGGCAAAGCGATTTATGAAGGAAAAATCAGTCTAAAGGATATTGAAAATTATAACCGGAATTGGTTATAATTATATAATATAACTATTTTTAGTTATATTTTTATTTTATAACCTTTTTTGGTTATATTTGCACTGTGAAAAAAAGTAGACAAATAGCCGTTATAACCGGAGACATTGTAAATTCTTCAGTTTTAGATGAAGCACAGAAGGTTTTTATCCAAAACGGGATTGAGCAATTTATGCATGAGGGAATTCTTTTGAGGCCAAAGTTTTACAGGGGAGACAGTTTTCAACTGGCTGTAAAACCAGTGGATGCTTTATTGCTGGCATTAAAATTCAGGATGGAAGTTCGGAGGAAAAATGAAGCTGCTGACCTTAGAGTCGCGATCGGTATTGGTGAAGTTTCTTCCTGGAACGAAGATGTATTACTGGCCGATGGACCTGCTTTTGTCCTTTCCGGCAAAAACCTGGACAGTTTAAAAAAGAAAGACCTCAATATCATTATTGTAACAGGGAATAAAGAACTGGACAGTGAACTGGAAACCTATTGTTACATGGCTGATGTCCTGTTAAAAAATCTTTCGTCGGTTCAGGCGAATATGTTGTTTTACAAGCTGAACAGTTTATCTCAGGAACAGGTTGGGGAAATACTTCAGATTTCTCAGCCATCAGTAAGTAAAACGCTGAAAGCCGCTAACTGGAAAGTAGTTGAGAAGTTTCTGGAGCGCTACGAACAAATAATAGAAAAACACTATGGAAGCTCTGAATAGCGTTTTTTTACCCATGTTAACCGGGCACTTGATTGCCGATTTCTGGCTGCAGCCCGACACATGGGTGCAGCATAAAAGAAAAAACGGCTGGAAGTCGAAAAAGCTGATTTTACATGCCGGTCTTGCTTCACTGTTACCGGTACTTTTCACTTTTCAACTTGACCTGTGGTTGTTTATCCCGGTAATTTTTGTGTTGCATTTCATAACTGACTTTTTTAAATCGAGATTACCGGATACGATTCCGGCATTTCTGGCTGACCAGCTTTTGCATATTGCAGTTTTGTGGATTTTGGCAACTCTCGCAACCCATGTATCGATTTCAGAAAACCTGACCAGGTTTTGGACTTATGCTGCCGGATTTGTTCTAATTACCAATCCTACAGGAATTTTTACAGGCATGTTTTTAAATGCTGTAATTCCGGATAAAAACAAAAAGGGCAAACCTGATGTTTCGGCATGGATTGGTATTTTCGAACGTGTGTTGATTATAATATTTATAACCACCGGCCAATTTGCTGCCATTGGATTTCTTATTGCAGCCAAATCCATTTTCCGGTTTAACGATACCCATGAAGACGGGAACAAAAAAGCCGAATATTTTCTTTTGGGAACCTTGCTTTCGTTTACTTTAGCGATTGTAGTGGGATTGTTGATTAATTGGTTAATTAAAACACTTTAAACATTTAACTGCGAATGCTTGCAAAAAGAATTATACCGTGTCTCGATATCCGAAACGGGCAAACCGTGAAGGGGATAAATTTTGTGGATATTAAAGAGGTGGGCGATCCGGTGGTACTGGGTGCCAAATATGCTGCCGACGGCGCAGACGAACTGGTTTTTCTCGACATCACGGCAACGCACGAAGGCCGCAAAACCTTTGTGGAGTTAGTGAAACGCATTGCCGCTCATCTGAACATTCCCTTTACTGTTGGAGGAGGAATTAGCGAATTAATCGATGCCGACAAACTGCTCAGCGCCGGGGCCGATAAAATTTCCATCAACTCTTCGGCAGTACGCAATCCGCAATTGATTGACGATTTGGCCAAAAGTTTCGGAAGCCAGTTTGTAGTTGTGGCCATCGATGCGCGCGGAGATGAAAACAACCACTGGACAGTGACCGTAAACGGCGGACGTATTCCAACCGACAAGGAATTGTTTTCGTGGGCGAAAGAAGCAGAAGACCGGGGCGCTGGCGAAATTCTGTTTACGTCAATGAACCATGACGGAACCAAAAACGGGTTTGCCAACGAACAGCTTGCCCTACTGGCTGATTCGTTGAAAATTCCAATTATTGCATCGGGCGGAGCAGGCGCCAAAGAGCATTTTGTGGATGTTTTCACCAAAGGAAAAGCCGATGCCGGACTGGCAGCCAGCATTTTTCATTACAACGAAATTCCCATTCCCGAGCTGAAGCAGTATTTGCGGGAACATGGAATTGTGGTGCGTTAAATTGTAAATCGCTAAATTCGCGGCAAAATATATACAAATGAATCCATTTTCAGGAATTGAACAAATTGACTTCGGTAAATTGAACGGACTGGTTCCGGCAGTTATTCAGGATAATTCAACCCAAAAAGTGTTAATGGTGGGCTTTATGAATAAAGAAGCCCTGGAAAAAACACAAGAGATTGGAAAAGTTACCTTTTTCAGCCGAACCAAAAACAGGTTGTGGACCAAAGGCGAGGAGTCGGGAAATTTCCTGAACGTAGTTTCCCTGTTGGTGGATTGCGACAACGACACCTTGCTCATTAAAGCCAATCCGGTGGGACCGGTTTGCCATACCGGCGCCGATACCTGCTTTTTCGAAACAAACAAAGAATCCGGTATTGGTTTTCTGAGTTACCTTCAGGATTTTATAGACAAACGCAAGCAGGAAATGCCCGAAGGTTCGTACACAACCTCTCTTTTTAAAGAAGGAACCGGCAAAATTTCACAAAAAGTGGGAGAGGAAGCTGTTGAAACAATTATAGGCGCCATGGCCAACGACAATGAAAATTTTATTTACGAAGCCAGTGATTTATTGTATCACCTAATTGTTTTATTGTCGCACAAAGGGCATCGCATCGACGATGTGGTAAATGAATTAAAAAAGAGGCATTCCTGACGTATCTGCCATAACTTGCTATTTTAAAGTTTATTACAGAAAAATTTCTTTATATTCATAAGAAATTATTTTCCAGAACATTGTTATGTAACATAGTTTCAAAACATAACTGTAAAACATCTGAGATTTTTGGTCATTTGTCAGGTGTTTTCCGATATAGTTGGTAGTTTTGTAAGTACTGCTAACTCAATAAAAAAAACTGTATCATGGAAACCGCAACTGCATGTCCAACCAGCACTGCCACAATTCTGGCCTGCCAAAAAATAGCCAGATCGTTCAAGGAAAACATTTACGAACTGTCCAGAATCAGAAAAGATTGGGACCCGGAGTACGCTACCTCGTTAAATGTTTGGATTAACGATACCATTGAAAAGTATTATGAAGAAAACCTCGACAGTGTTTACGATAAAAAGTACCGCGACTGGCATGAGGTAATGGTAGCCGGGCTGCAAAGCCTTAAAGTTCTTCGTGCTGCTTTAAAAGTGGACTTTAAAAATGACAAATCGTTTTTAAAAGAAGTGTTTAAAAAGCTGGGATACAGCGACTATTTCAGCGATGCAAAAAATGGAGATCATTTAAGTCTTTATAAACTTTTATCCACTTTTATCAAAAACCTCGATGAGGAAACAAAGCAAAAAATTATACACAAGGGAGTTCCTGAGACGTTGTTTAATAAAATTTTTGAAACTGCACAGCAAATAGAAGACTTTAAATGTTGCTTTGAAGCACTGGAGAGCGAGAATGAATTAAATACTTACGCTCAGAAAGAAGTGGCAGAGATATATGAAACTATTCAGGATATTTGCCGCATTGCTGTTGCCTATTTCCAGTTCGATCCGATTAAACGCGACGAATTTAATTTTTACAAAGTAATGGTCAATCTTTAGTTTGCCAGATAATTAGCTTTTAAAGGCGACCCGCCGGGATTCCGGCAGGCCGCTTTTTTTTATTTTCTTCTGAATAATGGATCGGCACCAATTGTGCCAGCCAAATCATTAAAATATTTTTCAGAATCAACGTAATTAAGCTGTTCCTCAGCTTTTTTCAGCTTACTCTGAATTCCCATTTTTTCAACAAGCAATTTATTATTGGGTTCTGAAATAAAATCCTCTAAATATTGCATTTGTTTTTTCAGAAAGTTTACATCCTTTTGTTGCTTCAGGTGGAGTCTTTCTTTGTACCAGTCGGTTTGAAGTACATATTCTCTTTCAAACTCTTTTCTCAGATCCGGATCGCTTAATTCTTTTCCTTCGTAATGACAGTATGCCATAATGTGCAATAATATTTTTAGCGGCGGAATGGCAGATTCCACACTTCCTTCTTCAAAATATCTGAGAGCTACTTTTTGTTGTGCTTCCACAATATTTTTAATACCATCCACATAATCTTCCATACTCTGAATTTCGGGATGAAGCATTTCATCATTGAAAACTTCAAGCGGTTCGTCAAAGAGTTTGTTCATACAGCGGAAGGCAAAATTTTTATTGATGCGGTATCCCAACCGGCTGGCCAGGATTTTTTCTCCGTTGTTTTCAAAATCCTCCAGCTTGTCGAGACAATTGTGTTCTATTAATTTTTTGGCATCCCGGTCTTCAGGTTCAAGCCGTGCCCAAATTTCGGGAACTAAAATACTGATATCATGGTCAAACCGTTTATTTTGGCCAATGTACCCGGCAGCAGAACTGAATCCCTGATATTCGGAAAGAATATATGAAAGCAACGCATTATTTAAATCGGTTGTGGGCACCAGCATATTGAACGGGCCTTTTGTGAGTGCACCTTCAGAACCTGCTCCGGTTGTTGATGGTGATTTTCCCGTAAGGCTGCAGATAAAATCCATAAATAGCTCAGGAATTTCCTGGTAATGAATCGGGTTGTAAACGCTCAAAGACCGGATTCCTTTTTCCTTTTCTGCCGGGTTGTTTCTACGTCCGGGAAGAACAGCATTTACCGGAAAATGTACCGGCTTATCTTTGGGAACTTTTCTAAAAAGCCTCACTCCCACTTCTGCCAAATGTGTTTCCTCATTTTCATTTTTAAACAGGTTTCGTTGCAGGTATCTTGGGTTGTTTGTGGGAACGCCATTAACAATCCGCGGGTGCGACGGAGCAACAAAATAACAATCCTTATGTCCTTCTGCCACTTTTTTAATCAATTCTTTAACCGGCTCAGTGTATTGGTCAAAATGAATGGTATCTTCATATAAATCAATAGCATCCTGTCGGGTAAGCGGTTCGTAATTGGTAAGGAAGGTGTTGTTTTCAACAATATCAGCCTCTGCATCTTTGTCGTAACCTCTGATTACTGCTTCGTCGGGCCTTTGAAATAAAAAACTTTCGCAATTGCCTGTCAGCTTAACACTTTTATTTTTGTATTCCGGGTTAAGATTATTCAACTGATGCGCCGGAAGTGTAACAGTAGCAGTTATATCATCTTCCATTTGAATTTTCCGGCTGGGAATAAAATCAGACCTGAGTTTATGGAGGTACCATTGACCTTCCGGACTAAACCCGATACGGACGTAGCTGGCTATTATTTTATTGTGCTTGTAGCGTAAAGCATTTCCGTTCCGGCCATTCACAATTTCCACATTCAAATATTCTTTCCATGATCCCTTATCCTGCTGAGTCCGGTACATACGTTTTATATAGAGCGCAAGTGTTTTAACATGCGTTGGAATACTTTCAAGAAACTCATTGTATTCATCGGTATATTGATCAGACGGGGTAAGCAATTTTACTGCCGACCCCAGAGTTCTGTGAGGGCTGAGAAATGGACGTGAAGGCCGGGCATTCGGATAAATGGTTTTCCATCGCTGCATATAATCATAATTTATAAGCATGTCCACCATTTCAGAATCCTTTTCCAAATCCTGAATATAGAAAGAACCATACTTTATGGCATTTTGCATCGATTTGGAAATTTCCGATTTTCCTCCACCCGAAACGGTGCTGGGTTTATGGCAGAAAATGCCTTCGGGTGCTGTATCTACAATACGCCAAAGCTTTTGTTCCGGATGTTTTACAAGTTGAAACTTATGGCCTGTTGGGTGCACATAAATTTTTTCCGGAGAAAGCTTCAGCTTTTGTTCTTTACCGGTGTGCATCCAGGTTACATGGCCCTTATCAATGTCAATATCGGCATGTTCGTGAATGTAAATAATATTGGGATATTTTTTGTCGATGGCATAATTTTCAGGCAAAACATCAATTCTGCCATCCAATAGTATTTTAACATCTTCAAAAGAATATTTATGATCGAATTTTCCTGAAAAAGGCTCCCCGTAAATATTGTCGCCCATGTTTCCGCAAGGGAAGGCAACAGCACCGCCGGCATGTTCTTCTTCAACCAGTCCGTAAAGATTGGCCGAATAACTTATCTGGGTTTTAATTTCTTTTTTGGAATAGCCGTAATAGTTGTCGGCAATTAGTGTTACAACAACTCCCCGTTCGTCGCGGCAGGTTACCTTAAAGGCACTTCCATCGTTGTACAACTCATTTTCGTCAGTCCAGCACATGCCGTCGTTACGTTGTCTTTCGGTAGCATCATTATAATGCGGCAGTCCAACGTCCTTCTTTTTGAGTTTTGTAAGCTGTGGGGCCAGAATGATGCAACCGGTATGCCCGGTCCAGTGCTCAATGTCAAGCGCTGCATCGTTTTCGGCCAGATTGTGGTCGCCGGCGTTTCCAAAAATAGTTTCCACAAAGTCGAGGTTACTAACCAGACTGCCGGGTGCGAAAAATCGTACCTCCATACTTTTTTCGCTGATTACACCTTTTACTTCAGGACAAACTACCGGGCGAAGCAATAAAGAAACCATAGTTTTTGCCTTGTCGTTCTGGTTGGCTGTAAACGGAAGAATGTTCATTTCATCGGTAGGCCGAAGAGCCTCATGAAGCAAGTGGGCAAAAGCAATTTTGGGAACTTCTTTTTTGTCGAGTGCAACCGGAAGGCCGCCTTCCACAATGTGAAATGTTCCTTTTGTTGTGCGTTTGTCAGCAGCCGGATTATTCAGAATTCCCTGTTTCAGCCGGTAAGAACTTAACAATTCGCTTTTGAATGAGTTGCCATTGGCCGGAAGACTGACTTCGCGGGCCATACCGGGTTGATTTAAAACCAGAGTGGAATCCGGCAAGCGTGTTGGTTTTTCAAAATTAAGGTCTTTTAAATAATCATCCAGAAAATTCTGAATACGTGAATCAACTGGTGACTGATGCCCGGTGAGCAACCTCGACTTTTCCATGAAGCTACTGATTAACCCCTCGGTAAGCGACATAAAACGTGCGCTTGCAAGTTTAGCCCCTTCTTCTGTTTCATCAGTAAACAAAGGTTGGCCCAATGCAGCCAGTTGCAGGTTTATGTATTGAATCATTTCCCTCCGGTCTTTCTTCCTTGGTTTTTGCCTGTTCCTTTCGATATTTTTCATAATTGATGTAACTTTAAGTACTTCAACGAAAATACGAAATATTGGGGACTAATGCCAATGAATTGAGACCTTAAGAATTTATTGACCTGAGGTTAATAATGATTTTACATCACTTGCTCAGGCCATCTGGTGCAGATATTTTAGAGGCAGATTAAGAATCAACCGGTTTAAAACCTTCCGGCACAACTGATTCTGAAGGTTCGTAAGGAAATACATCCACAATGGTACTAACTGCCAAAGATGAAACCACATACGGTATTACCATGTACGACAGACTTTCATCCAGTCTGGCCAGGGCTTCTTTAATGTCGTCGGCCATAACTACGTAATAGGTGCGAAGTTTTTTCTCCTTTCCGGCTTCTTCATCAATGGTAACCAAATTTATAGTGGCTTTAAACCACCATTCGCCATTATCATAGGGAAAAACTTCGGCAATTTTCGATTTTTTTATGTCGGTTACCGTAAACTCTCCTTTTACCATTTGCTGAATTTGCCTTATTATGCGTGTTTCAGCATCGGTAAACGAAACGGCATCCAGCAAAAAGTTTTCGGTTACGGTTTGCTCTTTACCGCTTTCCAGAACTTTTGTGTATTTCACTTTACATTCGAACCAGGTTTGCATATTTCAATTTTTTAAAGAGGACAAAAATAGACAAAAAAAAGAACCGGTTACATTTTTAATAAACCGGTTCTTGCTTCTAACTAAAATAAAAAATAAACTACTTTTCTCTGTTTTCAGTTTATTGCTTTGATAATAAAACTGATATTTCTTTGAAAAAAGGAGCCGCCCCTACAAACGGCTCCATACAGACAGCTACAGACTAAAAAGCTGAAGAAGGTGTTTAGTTGTAGGCACTTTCTCCATGTTCATATACATCGAGGCCTTCTTCTTCGATGCGTTTGGAGACACGCAATCCGATTGTTGCTTTTATGGTTTTAAACAGAATTAATCCCAAACCGAAAGCCCACACAAAAACAGCAGCCACACCAATTACCTGCGAAATCAGCAAGTCAAAACCGCCACCGTAAAACAGTCCGCCTTCAGTGGCAAACAATCCTACAGCAAGGGTACCAAAAGCACCGTTTACTCCGTGCACAGAAACTGCACCAACTGGGTCGTCAACCTTAAATTTCTGGTCGATAATTTCTACACTGAAAACCAGGATAATTCCGGCCATCAAGCCAATAATAAGAGCTCCGCCAGGACTAACAATATCAGTTCCTGCAGTAATGGCTACCAAACCGGCCAAAGCACCGTTTAATGCAAGCGACAAGGCAGGACGTTTATACCGCCACCAGGAAACAAAAAGTGCTGCAACTGCGCCGCCGGCTGCTGCCAGGTTAGTTGTAAGTACAATGTGTGCAATGGCCAGGGTATTATCGTTACCGGCTGCAGCCAATTGCGAGCCCGGGTTAAAACCGAACCAGCCAAACCAAAGAATAAAAACGCCAAGTGCTGCAAAGGTGAGGTTATGACCGGGAATGGCTTTTGCCTTGCCTTTTACATATTTACCAGCCCGAGGCCCCAGAACAATGGCGCCTGCCAAACCTACCCAGGCTCCAACTGAATGCACCAGCGTCGATCCGGCAAAATCGAGAAATCCCAGTTGGTCGAGCCAGCCGCCACCCCACTTCCAGTGCCCTGAAATGGGATAAATAAATACGGTAATTACAACCGTAAAAATCAGGTATGAATTAAATTTGGTACGCTCGGCTACTGCGCCCGAAACAATTGTTGCGGCTGTGGCTGCGAAAACCGTTTGGAACATCAGGTCGGTTTTGTTGGCGTAATCGCCAATGCCGTTGTCGTTAAAAAAAAGGCTGGGCATTCCAATAAAACCGCCAATTGAATCACCGTACATTAACGTGTATCCAATCAACCAGAACAAAATGGAACCAATGGCAAAGTCCATCAGGTTCTTGGTAAGAATGTTTGCCGTATTCTTAGAACGGGTAAATCCGGCTTCAACCATAGCAAACCCCGGTTGCATGAACATTACGAGGAATGTGGCAACCAAAACCCATATATTGTTAATCGAAATAGAAAGTTCTTCCATGATAATTTCTTTTTAGTGTGTTTATTACTCTTCTTTTCCTTTTATGTAAAGCGATTCGTCGCCTTTTTCACCCGTGCGTATGCGGTAAGATTCCTCAATAGGAATAATGAAAATCTTTCCATCGCCGATTTCCCCGGAGCGTGCTGAACCAAGTATGGCATTTACAGTTTTTTCCACGTTTTTATCTCGAACGATTATGGAGAGTTTCGTACGTTCAATTGTACTGGTGTCGTAAACCACCCCGCGGTAAACACGACCTTCGCGGGCCTGCCCAACTCCACGAACATCCCAGTATGAGAAAAACTCAATACCGGCTTCGTGCAGGGCTTCCCAAACCTCTTCGAATTTGGTTTTTCGAATAATTGCCTCAATTTTTTTCATAACAGTCTGTTTTATATTTTACAATGAAATTCCTACCACAATATGAAACTGTTCGGATGAAGGATTCAGAATGGCTGCTCCTGAAACAGGAAGTGAAAATAAATCAGTGATTTTTACTTCTTTGGAAGTGCCAATACCAATATTGCATACATTGAATTTTCCGTCAACTGTGTAGGCGCCGTCGCCACCGCCTAAAAACAGGTCAACTGCTCCTGCCGAAACTCCTGCTTCCAGATAAACGTCACCTTCGCCCGCGTTCATCATATAGGCGCCGGTAAGCGAAAAACTACCTAATCCAACACCAAGCATGGGTTCAATGTAATGCGAGTCACCATCCAGCCAGCTTGAACCCGGAAAATAATAATCAGTAACCGTTAACGTAAGCGAAGCATTTTCTCCAAGGTCAAAACCGTAGCTTGCATAAAGGTCAGCTTCGGCAGCTTCATCGGTGGAGGCATTATAAGAACCCCAGGCTCCAATGGCAAATCCACCTGCACTAAATTCAACTGATGGCTGAAAAGCCGGACCGGAACCAAATTTTGCTCCCCTCCAAACATAGCTGCTGTAAATATCAAGTCCTGTGCTCCATTCCTGCGCCTTTAGGGCAGGAGAAAATGTCATCATGAGTAGTAAACCCGCTGTAATCAAATAAATCTTTTTCATTGTTTTAATTTTAAATGTTTAACGTTTTTTCTTTTACTTTAATTTTTAACATATTAATAAAAAATAATAGATTTTAATTTATACCCTTACATAATCATCATTTTTAATCATTTTTTTTAAATATTTTACAAACAACCCTATTATTTTTATTTCAATGGCTCAAAAATGATATGATATTTTAAATAGACATCTTTTTTGTTTTGAATAAAACATGAAATTAACAAATTATTAAAATTGAGATAAGTAAATTACCAAAAAGCTGTAATATTCAATATAATCAAGAAAAAAGACATAAATAAAATAGATAGTATTATAAAATGATATTAATTAACTTTAAAAGAATACATCTAAAGTTGTTCCTGATATTCAATGTTTCAACAGATGCCAATACAACTCACGTACTTTACTATTTCTCAACAGAAAAAGAATTTGCAAATTTCGTTTCATGTAATCATTGGAATATTTTTTCAATCCTTCAAAAAAAATACTAAAAGGTATTGTAATTTATGAAAAGTTGAGCTAAATTGTTGAAATAAAACTGTTTTAAATAATTCGAATATGAAAACAACAATTTCAATTTTGCTTATCACATTCATTTTGGGTTTTAAGCAACTTTATCAGGAAATAACCATTGAAGAGCCGGAATTTTCTGGAATTATTATACTGGTAACGAGTGAAACTTCTTTTGAACAACTGGAAAAACAAAAAGCTTCAACTGCGACCAAAGCAGATATAGGTGCTGCTTTATTCGGAGTTTCCAAAGGAAAAGGGATGAATATGGTAAATGGATTACAGAGCCCGGTAAGGATTGCCGAAGGGGAAAAGTTAAGATTGATAGCACGTGTAAGGGAAAACGACAGAGATCCGGTAGAGGTGGTAAATATTTTCAGAATGGAACAAGACCTTAAAAAAGAAAGAAGAACAATTGTTACCGGCACCGTAAACTTCAATCAATCCACTGCTTTAGACATCGAATTTATTCCGTTTGAAGCCTCAAAATATGGACAGAGTTCATATTTAATTGAGGTGCCTGAAATACCGGCAGGTGAATATGCTATTACACTCGATGGTTCAAGAGATGTTTTTAATCTGTTTGGTGTGGATTAAAGGCGGGAGAAGATTATGGTATTTTTAAAGACGAAATTTCTCCTCGTATATTTTCTTTTGTCCGGGTATAAATCGTTACCGGCAAATCGGTATCTATTTTTTCTTCGGGAACCGATATCCGAAAAGTAACTACCTCTTCCGCATCAATTTTTTCATTGTTTAAGTATGATGCAAGTCGGAATATCTCCATTTCATCACGGTTTTGCATTAAAGCCAATGTGGGTTCTGAAATGTGATTTATTAAAATGGGATGTGGATTATTGTTGTGCAACCCGACTTCAAAATAAAAAACACCATCCTTTTTTACCGTATTTAAAACCTCAATTTCGAGGCCTTTCAGCGACTGAAATTCTTCAATTACAATAAAACCTTTCTCCTGCCCGGTTGCCATAAGCTGAAGATTTGGCGGATTCAGGTGTTTCGACTGCACCGTGAAAACCGGTTCGCCTTCAGCAAATTTTTCTTCGTTCCACAAATCGTACTGATTAAACCTGTAAGTGGGCGTTGAAAGGTGCACAGCCGAGTCGTCGGTATAAAAAATATAATTGCTAATGGCAGCGTAATTATCAAAAAAACCGACCTTTTTCCCCTGCGCCAGTTCTTTAATTTCCAGTGCATGCGCCTCGCGGTTATAAAAAGTAATTTTGGTGTAACCCACGTTGGGAATCACGTCCAGGGCAAGATAAATCCTATACAGGAACATGAGTGCAATTACCGGAACGGCCAGCCGTTTAAACCATGTTTTAATTTTGAAATCGTTTTTTACCAGCGGATAAGTTGCCAGCATGAGCATGGGCATAATGGCTGCCGCCCAGTGGGCTTCGATGCGATTTTTAAAACTAAGCAGGAAAAGTACAAGATAAAATCCAACAATATTAAAAACCAACGCACGGTCGAAATCATTTTTAATTTTGAATTTGGTGAGTTTCCAGAATACCAAAAGGCCGGTAAGAGGTCCGGCCATCACCAGTTGGTTCAGCAAATTATCGGTAATGTGTTTTAAACGAAACGGTTTGGCACGTTCCACCAAATGGTATTTAAATGTGGGGAATTCATTTTCAATTTGCCACCAAACATGCGGAATTAATAACAAAACAGAGATTACAACGGTAATCCAGAAATATTTGTTTCGAAGCAGTTTCAGGTTGGAAAGTACGGTAAATCCGATAACCAGAAAAGCGTGGTATTTACTGTAAATCATAGCGGCAACAACTACTGCCAGCAAAACAGATAGCAGAATTGAGGGTTTTTGTAAAAATTTTCGGTAAAAAATCAGGAACCAGAGTATGAAAAACAAAAGTGGTACATCTGGAATGGCCAGGAATCCTGCAATATGAGTGTGGATGAGTGGAAATGAAAACACAAAAACACCCAGAAAAAAAAGGTCTTCTTTTTCGTTTAACTCATTTAAAATGAGCGCAAAAGTTGCAGTAGATAAAAGAATTACAAAAAGCCTTACGCCCAGTTCTCCTGGCAAAAGCAAATGTCCCAGGTGAATGAACAGTGCTGCCATGGGCGGATGGTCGAAAAAACCCCATGCCAGATTTTCAGAATACATCCAGTAATACGATTCATCGGAATGTAACCCGGTAAAAATGGCTTGCAACAAATTGATGAAAAACCAGGCTCCAATGAGGTAATAATGCTTTCTGGTCAGGTTGTTCATAGCTGATTATTTAGGTTTTGCAATAAAATATTTTGTGCCGCTTTCTTTTAAATTCCGCACAGTTGGCTGCATAAAGCCCGGAAACTTTTCCACCGGAACGCGACTCCACTCTTCCGAACCTGGACGTATTTCGTAGTTTTTTAAATCAAGGAATGATTCTTCCTTCGGACTGAAAACGAGCAGGTGATTTGTGTTTTCCGGAAGTGTGTAAATCGTATCCATGGTCACCACATTCATTTCGTGATGGCTGTGAATACGGATATTTGATGCCGCCCGTATGTTCCCGTAAACATAAATTTGTACATTTCCTGACTCCTGGTTTGCCCGTATATTTTTTACCAGTTGTTCACCCGGATTGGGCATCAGCAGTGGATACAATAAAACATGCACACTGAAATACAGCAGAAGAATAAAATTGGCCAGGATGATTTCTTTGGTGAATGTTTCAAATTTCCCCAAAACCCACAACCGGCTGAGAATAATTCCGGCTACAGTTCCCAAAATCAGAATTTTATCGGGCAGAATAAAAACGATGTATAAAATATTGATGAAAAGGATTAAAAAAACAAGTCCCTGGAATATTCTCAAAGCTGTTTTGGTGCCGCGTGTCTCGGTTTGGTTCATAATAATGGCAAAAAACAGCGAAACCAGTGGAATGACCGGAAGCAAGTAACGGTCGTAAAACTTGAAAACAGCCGCCGACATCAAAAGTACCATTACCACCCAAATGGCAATCATACCTATAAGAGCTTTGGTTTGTGGGTCTGAACTCAAAATAAAAGCTTTCAATTTTTTTGGCCTTGAAAAAGCAATAATAATCCACGGAAATGTAAACGCAATCAGATTGATAATTCCCAGAAATCCGTTGGTAAACACCTGTAAAAATTTTGACGAAACCCGTTCTCCCACCTGATCGGCTAAAAATGAATTGAGATACTCCGAACCATGTTCGATGTACATGATTACAAACCAGCTTAACGCAACTAAAACGGCCAGAAAAATTGCACCGGGATGGAGAATTTCACGCAGTTTTTTCCGCCGCCATGGATTAAACAGCAGGTACAAAAAACTGATTCCGGCGAACGCGGCTGCAGGCAAACCTTTGGTTTCAAAGGCAAATGCAGCGCCCAGGTAAGCCATCCAGTAGAATTTTTTAGCAGGTTTTTCTGCCAGCATAATTTCCAAAAATCCCCAGCCACTGAGGGTGAGAAAAAGCACCAACAAAATATCGGGAATCGAGCGACTGGAACTCATTAATACCAGCGGATTGGCTGCTGTAATAAATGCAGCCAGAAAGGCTGTTCGTTTATCTTTTAAAAGCGATTTCGCCATAAAATAAACTAAAAAAACAAGCAATGCACCGGCCAGCCAAAACAGAACCCTCGAAGAAAATTTGCTCACACCCAGCACTTTATAACTACCGATTAGTGTCCAGTAAGTTACAATGGGTTTCAAAAACCGGTGCGAGCCGTCAGCTTTATAGGGTGTAAAATAATCTTCCTTGTCCATCATCTGCAAAACGGCATCGGTGTAATATTTTTCATCGGGAAAGTGAAAAACATAATCGAGTGCACTGGGCGCCGAATAGAGCAAAAACAGCAGCGGGATAATTACCCAGGTATATTTTTTCAGCCGGTTTTGCATGTTCAGTATTTTATCAGGTACATGGGTTGCAGCACTTCCTCGCGTGTTTTGGGGTTAATAAACCGGTGGCCGCGATTCAGGTACAAATGCTGGTACTCCAAAACAGTGTCAGGTTGCATATTCAAATCCGAAATCATTTCAAAACCTTCGGCATCGGTAAAAATCCAATTGCCGCTTTTGCCCGCAACTGCTTTCATTTCTTCTTCTGTAGAGAGTTGTTCAGCCATCGGCTCACTGTAAAAAAACAATTCGTATTGTTCGTAATGAAAATTGTACAGTTTTTCCCCTGCCCGGGCGTTTTCAGTATAAAATTGAGCGGCTTTAGGTGGCGCCTGGTAGCTGAAAATGTAAGGAAAAACATCGGTATTCAGCAGCCAGGCCAGGCACGTAAAAGCAATGGCTGACGGCAAAACAAGCCTTGCAACCGAGGTCTTGCTTTTGGTGAAAATATAGATTGTTGCAGCCAAACCGAGCAGTGCAAATAATGTTGCCTGCCATTCGGGAATTGGGAAAAGGTAAATGGCAATGACAAAAACAACAACCCAAAGCAGCACAACCACTGTGGTTTGAATCCACCAAAAAATTTTCAGAAGCTCCGATTTCCGTATAAGTGCAATGTCAATCCACTTGGCCGTAAGCACTGCCATAAGTGGCATGATTCCGAAAATGTAGTTGGGCAATTGGCTTTTCGAAGCATTCAGAATAATAAAAAACACCCATATTCCGGTAAATGTAAAATATTCCGAAGTTTTAAATTTGTTGGTAAGAAGTGATTTAAATTCCATAAATGCCGCTGCATAAAATAAAAGGCTCCAGGGCAGAAAAAGATAAAGCAGATTATGGACGTAAAAAACAGGGTCGCTGTTGGGTTGAACGTAGGTGCCGGTGAGCCGCCCCACATTGTTTTCCCAGAAAAAGAACACAATACCGTCCCAGCCAAACTGGTTAACCAGGCCAATCAGCGCCGGACTCACAATCACAAATGACAACAAAATGCCCAGGTACCATCGATAATCGAAAAGTAACCGAAAATCTTTACGCAGTAAAATATGGCCAACAACTGCAAAAGCCGGAATGGCAGCCCCAATGGGGCCTTTGCTCAGCATGGCCAATCCAATTCCGGTAAAACCCAAAATCCAGTGCTTGTTTCGTTTGGTTTGGATAAATTCTGCAAGTTGCCATAGTGCGAAAGTGATAAAAACCTGCAGCGGCGTATCGGTGTGGATGTCCATACTGTACAATGTGTAGATGAGCGAAAACGCCATCAGGAATGCGGTTAGCAATCCAACACGCCGGTTGTACAGACTTCGGCCCAGACCGTAAGCGGAATAAAATCCGAAAAAGACCAGCAGTAAAACCGGAAATTTGAACCAGAAATTGGAAATGCCTCCAATAGCGAATCCCAACGCCCCCAACCAGAACAACAGCGGTGGTTTCTGGTCGTATGGCTCACCGTGCACAGTAAGATTGATGTAATTCCCGTTCTGAAAAATTTCTTTTGAAACGGTGGCGTATTTCCCTGCATCGCGGGTTACGTCAATGGGAAGGCCTGCAAAATAAACCGCCAGTGCCAGTGCCATTAGCGTAAAAAATATAATTCGAATTGTTTTATTTTCGAGCATGAATTGATTGTATATGCCTGTTTTATCAGTAAATGCAGGGCAAAAGTGGTAATTTTTTCAGGAATTATGAACTTCGCCCACCAAATTGTTTCAAACCAAAATCCATATCTTTGCTCAAATTTAATATTGTACAGCATGAAGCTTTGGGAAAAAGGAACTACTGTGAACGAAGCCATTGAGAAATTTACCGTTGGAAAAGACCGCGAACTGGATGTTTACCTGGCGCCATACGATATTTTAGGTTCGATAGCGCATGTGATCATGCTCGAGTCGGTTGGACTGATTGAAAAAGATGAACTGCCGGTATTGCTCAAGGCATTGAAAAAATTGTACAGGCAGGCTTCGGAAGGAAATTTTGTCATCGAGGAAGGCGTGGAAGATGTACATTCACAAGTTGAATTTTTGTTAACCAAAGAACTGGGCGATTTGGGTAAAAAAATTCACAGTGGCCGTTCGCGCAACGACCAGGTGCTGCTCGATTTGAAACTGTTTACCCGCGAAGGAATCCGTGAAATTGTGAATGCTACTGTACAATTAATTGACACATTATTGGCCAAAAGCGAACAACACAAAGATTTGCTGATGCCGGGTTATACGCATTTGCAGGTGGCCATGCCATCTTCGTTCGGGTTATGGTTTGGCGCTTATGCCGAAAGTTTAACCGACGATTTGGAACTGCTTCTTTCTGCGTTTAAAATTGCCAACCAAAATCCGCTGGGTTCGGCTGCCGGGTACGGCTCCTCCTTTCCGCTGAACCGCCAAATGACGACAGAACTTCTGGGTTTCAGCAACATGAACTACAATGTGGTGTATGCACAAATGGGCCGCGGAAAAGTGGAAAAAATAGTGTCTTTTGCACTGTCTAATATTGCGGCCACGCTTTCAAAACTGGCTTACGATGTTTGCTTGTTCAACAGTCAGAATTTCAATTTTGTAACACTTCCTGCTGAATTTACCACCGGTTCCAGCATTATGCCGCACAAAAAAAATCCCGATGTGTTTGAGTTGATTCGCGGAAAATGCAATAAAATCCAAGGTGTTCCGCAGCAAATTGCACTCATCATCAATAATCTTCCGAGCGGTTACTTCCGTGATTTGCAAACCGTGAAGGAAATTTTTATACCCCTTTTTTCCGAACTGCACGACTGCCTTTCCATTGCCAACCTGGCTTTGGAAAAATTGCAGGTGAACGAAAACATTCTCGACGACCCAAAGTATGATTACCTTTTTAGTGTTGAAGAAGTGAATAAATTAGTTTTGCAGGGAATCCCGTTTCGTGAAGCCTACCGGCAGGTTGCCGAAAAAATCGAATCAGGCGAATTTAATCCCCAAAAAGATGTAAATCATGTTCATGAAGGTAGTATTGGGAACTTGTGCCTCGAAAAAATAGATGCAAAAAAAACCGAGATAATCGAAAATTTTCAGTTTAAGAAAATCAGAACTGCACTTAAAAAGTTGATTGATTAACGTATATCAATTTTATATCAGAAATATTCTGAATTTATGTCCTGAAAGCATCGTTAAATCCCGTTTCAGGATAGGTTAATTCTATGTTATGAAACACATTTTTTTCGAAGTGCAATTGTATTTTTTCTTCTCCTTGCTTATTTTTGATTTCATTTCGTTAGAAAAAGTTGAAATTTACTTTCAGTTTTATATTCTAATGATTGAAATTATTTCTTTTATATTTTTTGAACATTAAAAAAGTACTTGAAAATGCTACAGATGAGATTACCTGATGCGCAGGGTTTTTACAATCCTGAGAATGAACATGATAATTGCGGGATCGGATTTGTTGCCCATATTAAAGGTAAGCCATCACACGATATAGTCAGACGAGGTTTGGATGTGTTACTGAATATGGACCACCGCGGTGCTATAAGTGCCGATAATTCTACCGGCGACGGAGCCGGAATTTTAATGCAGATTCCGCATGAATTCATTACCGAAGAACTGAAATTGCCTGTTGGCGAGCCTGGAAAATATGGTACTGGTTTGATTTTTCTTCCCAAAGATGAAAAAGAGGCGGAATTGTGTATTGAAGTACTTTCAAAACACATTCAGGCTGAAGGGCTTACTTTGGTTGGTTACCGCGATGTGCCGGTTGATCATTTAGTGCCCGGTGAAATTGCCAAAACCACCGAACCTGCAGTCAAACAGGTTTTTGTGAAAGCAAACCTCGAAAAAGATGCCCTCGAGCGGAAATTGTACGTTGTGAGAAAACTTGCCGAGAAAGAGATTCGGGACTCGAAACTGAAATTTAAAGACAGTTTTTACCAACCCAGTTTTTCGGCTAAAATAATCGTTTACAAAGGGATGTTTACACCCGAACAGTTGCGCGATTATTTTCTCGATTTTAAAAGCGAAAAATTTAAAAGCGCCATTGCACTGGTGCATTCACGGTTTAGCACCAACACTTTCCCCACATGGGATTTGGCTCAGCCATTCCGTATTGTGGCACACAACGGCGAAATTAATACCATTAAAGGAAACCGTTTGTGGATGCAGGCACGCGAAGCGCTTATGAAGTCAGAAGTTTTTGGCGAAGACCTGAAAAAACTGCTTCCGGTAATTGTACCTGGTAAGTCTGATTCGGCTTCGTTTGACAATGTACTGGAATTTTTGCACATGACCGGGCGTACTTTACCGCACTCGCTTTGTATGATGATTCCGGAATCGTTTAACGAAAAAAATCCGATTCCTGAAAGTTTAAAAGCATTTTACGAGTACCATTCAACCATTATGGAACCTTGGGATGGTCCGGCTTCCATGGTATTTTCCGACGGTCGTTACATTGGTGGAACCCTCGACCGGAATGGTTTACGGCCTTCGCGCTACGTCATCACCAAAAACGATCTCATAGTAATGGGATCCGAAGTGGGCGTGCAAACGTTTAAACCCGAGGAAATTAAAGCAAAAGGTCGCTTACGCCCGGGCAAAATTCTACTGGTGGACACACAGCTCGGAATTATTATTCCCGATGAAGAAGTAAAAGACCAGTTAAGTCACCGCAATCCTTACCAAATGTGGCTGAAGGAGAACCGGATGCTTATGGAAGACATTAAGGTAAAGCACCGTGTGCCCTCCACAATAGATAATTTTGAAACTTACGCCAAAGAATTCGGGTATTCTAAAGAAGACATGTATGATTTGATTCAGCCTATGTGTGTTACAGCAGCTGAACCAACCAGTTCAATGGGAAATGATGTGCCGCTTGCTGTATTTTCCGATAAACCGCGCCGGTTTTTCGAGTATTTTAAGCAGATGTTTGCGCAGGTTACCAATCCGGCCATCGACCCCATTCGGGAAGGCCTGGTAATGGCCCTGACCAATTATATCGGCTCACTTCATTCCAATATTTTGGCAGAAAATCCTGAGCATTGTAAGTTGATTAAGTTTTTTGGCCCCATTCTCACAAATACCGATTTGGGTAAAATAAAAGACCTTAAGGATGAAATGTTCAGCCATAAGGTTATTCCTATGGTTTTCCCGGTGGACAAAGGTGTTAATGGTTTTGAAGCAGCGCTGGAAAAAATGCTTTCCGAGGCAGAAAATGCAGTGGATACTAAAAGGAACTATATCATATTAAGTGACCGGAATATCAGTGAAGGTTACGCACCCTTCCCATCGTTACTTGCAGTTGCGGCTGTGCACCACCACCTGATTAAAAAGCAAAAAAGAATGCAGGTGGGAATAATTGTTGAAACCGGCGAACCACGCGAAGTGCATCATTTTGCGTTGTTGCTGGGTTACGGAGCCAGTGTAATTAATCCTTATCTGGCATTTGCCGCTATAGATCAATTGGTGAAAGACGGAAAAATTGATTTGGAATACAAAGAAGCACGTAAAAATTACATCAAAGCCATAGATAAAGGTTTACTGAAGGTTTTCTCGAAAATGGGAATTTCCACGTTGCGCAGTTATCATGGCGCTCAAATATTTGAATCAATTGGTGTTAGCAAAGAGCTTATTGATAAATATTTTACCGGAACAGCATCCAAAATTGGAGGAGTTGGTCTCGAAGAAATATACCAGGAAACAATGCTTTTTCATAATAAGGCCTATGAAAAAGAGGTTACACCCGAACCATTCCGTTTTGAAAATGAAGGCGTTTATGCCTGGCGAAGAAACGGATTGCACCACGCGTGGAATCCCGAGTCTATTGGGTTATTGCAATGGGCAACCCGCACCAACGACTACACAAAATTTAAAGAATTCAGTTCTTTAGTTGACAAACAGAACAAACGTCCGGCTTTTATTCGCGGGTGTTTTAACCTGAAAAGAAATCCAATTCCAATAGATAAGGTAGAACCGGAAGAAGAAATTATGAAACGGTTTGTTACCGGCGCCATGTCTTACGGTTCAATCAGCATTGAAACCCACGAGGCGCTCGCTATTACCATGAATACAATAGGCGGCAGGAGTAATACAGGCGAAGGTGGCGAAGATCCCGCTCGTTTCGGCACACTGCGTAACAGCAAAATCAAGCAGGTGGCTTCGGGCCGGTTTGGTGTTACCAACAATTATCTGGTAAATGCCGAAGAGTTGCAGATAAAAATTGCCCAGGGAGCAAAGCCGGGCGAAGGTGGCCAGTTACCAGGGTACAAAGTGAATAAAATCATCGCCAAAACAAGAAATTCCACACCTGGAATTACATTGATTTCGCCTCCGCCGCATCACGACATTTATTCTATTGAAGATTTGGCTCAGCTCATTTACGATTTGAAAATTGTTAATCCAACCGCCAAAGTATCGGTGAAACTGGTTTCGGAAGATGGAGTGGGCACCATTGCTGCCGGAGTTGCCAAAGCATTTTCTGACGTTATTGTAATTGCCGGAACCGAAGGTGGAACCGGCGCAAGCCCGGCAAGTTCCATAAAACATGCCGGTTTGCCGGTAGAACTTGGAATTGCCGAAACTCAGCAAACACTTGTTTTGAATAACCTTCGCGGAAGGGTAAAACTTCAGGTTGACGGACAAATAAAAACCGGCCGTGACGTGGTAACACTGGCTTGTCTGGGCGGTGAAGAATTCGGTTTTTCCACTGCGGCACTTATTGTGTTGGGTTGTGTAATGATGCGCAAATGCCACATGAACACCTGCCCTGCCGGAATTGCCACCCAGGATGAAACACTGCGAAAAAGGTTTATCGGTAAAGCGGAATACACCATTAACTATTTCAGGTTTGTCGCCCGCGAAATTCGCGAATACCTGGCAGAAATGGGATTCACCAAATTTGATGATATTGTTGGCCGTACTGATTTACTTGAAGTGGATCAGGAAGTGGTTAATCTTAAAGAAAATGGAAAGGGCTGGAAAATGAAAAGCGTGGACTTTTCCAGGTTGCTTTACATGCCTCAACAAGCTCAAAATTTACCCCTCCACAATACTCACCCCAACACAAGACCGAATAAAGGTCATATCGATTTCGACCTGATTAAGGAAGCAAGGAAAGCGATTCGTGGTGCCGAAAAGGTATGGATTTCACATCCGATTGTAAACGTTGACCGTACAACCGGAGCCATGCTTTCAGGAGAAATATCAAAACTTTATGGCGAAGAAGGATTGCCCGACGATACAATCAACTGCACCTTTCACGGAACTGCCGGACAAAGTTTTGGAGCGTTCCTGGTAAAAGGGATTACTTTCAGGCTCGAAGGCGATTCCAATGACTACATTGGCAAAGGACTTTCAGGCGGAAAAGTTGTTGTTGTACCGCCGGTTGGAACTACATTCAAACCAGAGGAAAACATCATCATCGGAAATACTTCATTTTATGGCGCCACCCGGGGTGAAGCTTACATTCGTGGAGTTGCCGGAGAACGTTTTTGTGTAAGAAATTCAGGTGCAAATGCCGTTGTGGAGGGTGCCGGCGATCATTGTTGCGAATACATGACAGGCGGCCGCGTGGTTGTGCTTGGAAAGACCGGGAAAAACTTTGCGGCAGGTATGAGCGGAGGAATTGCTTATGTTTTGGATGAAACCGGCAATTTCGATTATTTCTGCAATAAGGGATTGGTAGAATTACTTCCGGTTGAGGATAAATCGGATGTCAACGAGTTGCAAACTCTCATTAACAACCATTTGCTTTATACGCAAAGTACACTGGCTGCAAAAATTCTTACCAACTGGGAAGAGTATCTGCCAAAGTTCGTGAAAGTGATTCCGTTCGAATATAAAAAAGTACTGGAAGAACAAAAACTTCAGGAATTACAAAAGAAATTGCAGCTTACGGAAGATGATCCGTCAAGACATGAGTAAATTTCAGTAATTAATTAGAAAAGAGGAAAAAAAGATATGGGAGATCCAAGAGGTTTTATGAATGTTCCGCGCGTTGAAGCCGGTTACCGGCCTGCCAAAGAGCGGGTATTCGATTACGGCGAAGTGGAACAGACACTGAACAAAAAAGACAGGAAACTACAGGCTTCCAGATGCATGGATTGTGGCGTTCCGTTTTGCAACTGGGGATGCCCGGTAGGCAGTAAAATCCCCGAGTGGCAGGATGCGCTTTTCCGCGATAATCTGGAAGAAGCATATTATATTTTACACTCAACCAACAGTTTTCCTGAAATTACAGGAAGGGTTTGCCCGGCGCCTTGCGAAAAATCGTGCGTACTGGCCATCCACGAAGAATCGGTAACCATTCGGGAAAACGAATGTTCCACGGTGGAGCAGGCTTTTGAAGCGGGAATTATAAAAGCGAATCCGCCAACATTCCGCACAGGAAAAAAAGTGGCTGTGATTGGTTCCGGTCCGGCAGGATTGTCGGCTGCCGACTTGCTAAACCGCGCCGGACACCATGTTACGGTTTTCGAAAAAAACGATGCCATTGGCGGGTTGCTGCGTTACGGAATTCCCGATTTTAAATTGAACAAACGCGTTATCGACCGCAGGCTGGAATTGTTTGTTGATGAAGGAATTGAGTTTAAAACGAACATTAATGTGGGCATTGATATTACGAAGGAAGAATTGCTTGAAAAATACGATGCCGTGTTGTTAGCTGTTGGAGCTGAACAACCACGCGATTTGCCTGTTGAAGGCCGCGATTTGGACGGAGTGCATTTTGCCATGGATTTCCTGACCCAGCAAAACAAAACGGTGGCAGGAAAAACCATTCCGGCTAAAAAACGCATTTCGGCAAAAGACAAACATGTACTGGTAATTGGTGGCGGAGATACCGGATCAGACTGCGTGGGAACTTCAAACCGGCAGCAGGCAAAATCGGTAACACAAATTGAAATTCTGCCCAAACCCCCTGAAAAACGCGAAAACAATAATCCGTGGCCATACTGGCCAAATACAATGCGCTCTTCCAGTTCGCATGAGGAAGGCTGCGAACGGCACTGGAGTCTGTCAACAAAGCGCTTTATAGGCGAAAACGGCAAACTGAAACAAACCGAAGTGGTGCAGGTGGAATGGTCGAAAGACGAAAACGGACGCTGGATTATGAATGAAGTGGAAGGAACCACTCAACTGCTCGACACCGATTTGGTGCTGCTTTCCATGGGATTCACCCAACCTGTGCACAATGGCTTACTCGAAACATTGGAAGTGGAATACGACCCGCGAGGAAATGTGAAGGTGAACGAAATGAAGCAAACCACCGTGGAAAAAATATTCGCTGCTGGTGATGCCGAAAAAGGGGCAAGCCTTGTTGTTCATGCCATTGAAGCAGGAAAAGTAGCCGCCCGCGGTGTAGATGCTTTTTTGAGAGGTGAATAATTTCGAATAATTGTCAACACGAAAATTTTATTTTGTACGTTTCGTTTTAATAGTCTGAATAAGCTAAAAATGAAACGTACAATTATATTTATCCTGCTATTTTCAATCGCATTAACCGCAGTTTCCCAATCCAAAAAACGGGGACGGGTAAAACGAAAGTACCGCAACGTGGAGCAGGTGAGCCAAAACCTGCCACAAGTAATTATGCGTGGATTGGTGCGCGATGCCGCCCGTATTCCCATTGCCGGTGCCGGCATCGAAATTGAAGGTTTGACGAAACTGGTGCACTCCAACGAATTTGGCCAGTTTATGCTGTCTGGTTTGCCTACCGGTAGGTTGCGCATCAGAGTTTCATGCCTGGGTTACCAAACACGAACCATCGACTATGTGCTACAGCCTGGCTTCAATGACCACTATTTTACCCTCGAACGCGGATCGATTCCACTGGAAACCGAAATCGCAACCACCCAAAATCGCGAAAAGCAGATTTCAGATATTCCTGCTGCCGTTTCGGTTTCAACCCAATTAAATGCCAGGATTTTAGGCATTACTGATTTTTCGGAACTGGCTGTTTTAGAACCCGGTTTACATTTTGAAAAACTGGGTGCCGGCAACTCCGGTTTTTCCATTCAAGGTGCCAACGCGAGTTCCGGCTTTCCGGGTTTGTCGCCTTCTGTGGCCGTTTTTGCCGACCAGGTTCCGGTGAGCCAACCCGGTGGATTTTCTGCTGAGTGGTTTGATATGGAACGGGTAGAAATTTTGAAAGGCCCGCAGAATGTGCTTTTCGCAAGAAATGCATTGAATGGCGCGGTACATTTTATCAGCAAAAAACCGGAAGATGAGTTTGGCGGATATATTTCGGCCGGAGCCGGAAACTTTTCAAACAAGGAAATTCAGGCCGCTGTGAATTATCCAATTGTTGAAGATAAATTGTTTGTCAGGGCAGCCGGCATTTTTCACGATCAAAACGGTTATGTGGAAAATACATTTGGCGGAACGCTTAACGGCAAAAATGTATTGGGAGGAAGGTTTTCGGTTCGGTTTCTACCGGCGTGGAACCACAAAATTGATTTGCAACTGAACTACCAAAAAAGCGATGATCCGGGCACGGCATTTATAAATTTGTGGGTTCCTGATGAAAATGGAGAAACCGGATTGTTTGATTACCGCGCATCGCTGAACAGGGGCGAAGATTTGGGTTCGGAAGCGGAACGGATGGATGCGACATTAACCTATCGTTTTTTCAGGGATGAACACAACTACTGGACTTCCGTAACTTCCTTTCGTAAAAATAACACCGCTGCCAAATGGGATGCCGACGGAACTTCTTTTCCGGCACTCGAAATGAATAATGAAACAAATGCAAATCTTTTTTACCAGGAAATCCGGTACAATTTTATGCGTGGGAGTTTTACCAACGGTTCATTTGGCTTGAATTATTTTCAGGAAAAAGGAAACTTGTCTCAATCGTTAATTTCAGCCGATGAAATGATTAACCAGATATTGTCTTCTCAAGGAAATTTTACAATGCCCGGACAAAGCCGGTTTCCGGTGCAGCCGAAACCCCTCAATCCAAATCCGATGGCAAATTTCCCGCTTTCAGGAAACCACAATGAAGCATTTTCTGATAAAAGGAAAACGCATTCGGCGCAGGCATTTCTGCATTATACCTACCAATGGAGAAGAAGATTGTTTTTTACAATTGGCGCAAGTGCCATTTACGACCGTCTTCAGCTCAACCACGAATCGGAATTTTCAGGAGGCGAAACCTCATCACTCGGACAATTTTCCGGAGCTGCACCCAATTTAATTTACAGTCCGGCTGAACAGCAGGAACTGAAAAAAAACAGCCTCTCGTTTACCGGGCAAGCCGGTTTAACTTACCGATGGAACGAAAATTTCAACTTTTACCTGAATGCAGCCCGTGGACGGAGACCACAGGTGCTTCAGTTTACATGGGATGGAAAACCACTGATTACCGGTTCCGAAACTGTTTACAGCGGAGAGGGCGGCTGGAAAACTATTATCAAAAAGCGAATTTTCTGGGATGTGAACGGTTTTTACCGCCGGCATTTTAATGTGCAAACATTGCAGTGGAATGGTGAACCCGGAACCGCGTTGCTGGCGGCCAACGGAAAAGCCACTTCTTACGGCGCCGAAACCGGGCTGAAAGTGGCCGTCATTCCTGGGTTGAATGTTTTCGGAAATTATGCCTGGATGCAGTCGGCGTTCGATTCAACCGGCTTAGATGGCAAAGATTTTTTGTATGCAGCAAATAGCTTTGCACGTGCACCCGAACACAGTTTTTCAGCCGGTTTTTCGGCCAAAGCGCGAATTGTACAAAAAATGTGGATTTTTGCTGCTCCCTGGTATGCCTGGCAATCGCATTTCTGGTTCACCGAAGCAAACACGCCCGGAATTGAGCAGCCGGCTTACGGAGTACTAAATGTCAACTTCGGGATCGAAATGGCCGATCCTGATTTGGTGCTGAGTATTTACGGAACCAATCTGCTGGAAGAAAAATACATTGCAAGTGCCGGTCACTGGGGCGGACAGTTCGGAATGCCCACTTTTGTTCCGGGTGCGCCAAGAATGTTTGGAGCAAAACTGACGTGGCGATTCTAAACGGGTGATGTGGTTTCCGAACCGCAGCTTTTACGGCGATTGCAAATCGCCGATCCCATAATAAAGCCCGGCAAAACCGGGCTTTATTAGTTAACATAGAACTATTATTACAAATCAATAATTATTATTTCATTATTTGATAACTGTAGAATAATTTTTTCTTCCATCCATAATAGTGTGATAGACACTCACCGTAGAATTTCCTTTTTTAGCTGGTATCCAATCCGGAATTTTATTCAGTACCTTGTTATATGCTTCATTTATCTCCGGATTATTGCCATTAATTACATGGCCCTCGCTAACTTTCCCGTTTTTATCAATTATAAAACCAAAAAAGACATTATATTCCTGATCTTTAGGAATGCCTTCCAAATAAGGTTTCAATTGCTCACGCATCCATTCTTCGAACTTTCCTTGTGAGAATTCCGCAAGTTTGGTAACATCACCTGCAGGGTAAATAATTTCATCAGAGTTAACTGTTCTTTGGTTAACATGATAAACATTTGCCTTTTGAAGTGCTTCTCTTATTTCATCAACTCTTTTGAATGAAATCGATTCGTCTTTAATAAGAAGAATATCTTCTCTGCCGGTTTTCTGCCATGATTTTGCACGTCTGACGACCTCTTCCAATGAAATCATTTTATTATCAATATAATTACCATCCCTTTTTATTTCGATAATAAAACCAGCCTTCTCATTTTGTTCCTGAACAATTTGTTTGGGAGCGACATTCTGTTCAATTAAATTCACTTTTGGGGAAGTAATTTCTGCAGTCTTGCTAAACGACATTAGCAAAGCGGTTGTAAAAGGAACGAATAACATAAGTTTTAATCCGTTCCATCGGTTTTTTTTCTTTTTCATCATTTTAATTCGTTTTAAAATTGGTTTTTGAGAAAAATTGTTAGCCAGGGCAAAACGTCTTTCACCCACAGCCTTTTGTAAAACCAGCAACTGGTATATCTGTGCATCGATGCCTTTGTTCAGAACGGCCTGGTCGGCCAGGTACTCGTGGTTCAGTTTTAAATCGCGCCGCAGCAACCACATCAGTGGGTTGAAAAAATGCAGCAGCGTAAAAACCTCACAAACCGCCATATCAATCGCATGCAATTGTTTGATGTGGGCCTGTTCGTGAGCCACTATTATCTTTTTGTTTTCGTTTAAATCTTTTTCGGAAAGCACCACGTGATTCAGAAAAGTGAAAGGCTGAATCATCTCTTTTACGACCGCCAAAACGATATGCTTTAGTTTTTGTTTTTCCGCTTTTTGAATGAGTTGCAAAACCCTGCCAACAGACACAAGAAGACGGATTACCAAAATCAAAACTGCTCCGCCGTAAATCAACATCCAGTAATTAATTTCATTTTTTACCGGTTGTGAAACCGAGGGTTCTGTAACCGGAATTTCTTCAGCATCAAATAATGGGACCGAAACAAACTCCCGAAATCGTTCCACTTGTATTACGGGGACTTCCGGTTGAAAAAACTGAAAATTCAGCAATGGAATAACTGCCGAAACAAAAAGAATTCCCAGCAGCAAAAACCGGTTTAGAAGCAGTGTTTTATCGTTTTGCATAAAAACCTTAAACAACAAATACAGCAGCGACAAACTGATGGTGGATTTTAAAAGGTATTCGAAAAACGGGTTCATTTTGAATTGGTTTTGGTGTTTTCAATTTCAGCAATCAGTTTTTTCAATTCTTCCAGCGAAATGTTTTCCTCTTTCACCAGCAGAGAGACCACATTTTTGTATGAATTATCGAAGTACTTTTTTACCACATTCCCGAGTGTTTTCTTTTTGTACTCTTCTTTTGAAAGTGCAGCAAAATAACGGTGCGTGTTTCCAAACTGTTCATGGTCGATAAACCCTTTTTCTTCCAGGCCGCGAACAATCGTGGAAAGGGTGTTGTAATGCAATTTCTGGTCAGAAAACTCTTTTTTCAGTTCTTTCACGAACATTGGGCCCTTCTCCCAGAATACGTTCATGATTTCCTCTTCTTTTTGTGTCAGCTTTTTCATTTTAAAAAAGGTATTTAAAAATTGCTGAAACAAATGTAACTATATTTTTTAGTTGTACAACTATTTTTTATAGTTATTTTACTAAAAATTTCAGTTATGCCAAAGAAATAATTGAATTCTCTAATTTATTTAGCTGATTTAAAATATTTTATATTATTTTCAGAATGAAGTGAATTTTTTAAATTTAAACGGTATTTTATTTATCCTTGCCGTTATTATAATCAAAAATGAAATTTTAGCTGGATAAAAATCGGGTAAAATTTAGATATAGTAAAAGGATAGAAGGCTGATGATTCAAATGAAAATTGTTAACCATTTAGGATTATATCGCTGTCAATATTCAATTTTCGGTGAATTGTTTTGGCTATGTTTAAAGTGATATCCCTTTTCCCGTTTAAATACTCGCTGATGCGGGAAGGTGTGGTGCCAAGCAGTAAAGCCAAATCTTTATTTTTTAATTTCATTTCCGACATCCGCAGGCGAATAACATCTGTTAGTGAGGGCAATCCAACCGGAAAATGGATTTCTTCATAAGCTTCAACAATATCAGACGCAGCCAGAAATTTTTTCATTATTTCGCTGTCTTGTGGCGTTGAATCATCTACTTCATTGATTAGAGATTCAACAACTACATTTGCTTTTATATATTCTTCATGTGTTATCATACAATACTTTTTATATATTTTCAATATTTTTTATGTTGTCATAATCTCCATGAGCGCCAATCCATCTGATGTAAACCCTTTTAATGGTGAACATTATTTTAACAACTAACCGACAATTATTCCCTTTTATATTGAACACATACCTTGAATTCCCAACTGTGTCAACAGAATTGAAAGTTTTCTTTACATCATTGAAATTAGACCATTCAGCTTTTTTCGTTCTTTTAAACCAGTCCTGGAGTGCAATTTTTGCACTTGGTTCTTTTTCAAAGAATTCCCTTAGTTTTCTGAATGAAATAATATGCATTTCAGTAAAAGCTTTAGGACTACAAAGGTATGATAAAATTCCATTTTATGGAATAAAATCTTCATTTAATTCCAAACCGAACATTCACACCCAGAAAATTTTCTTCCGGATTAATTAAAAACGAACCCAGCATTAAAACGGCATCGTACCACATGTGCGCGGCCACCGCCGGGCCAATGTTGTAGCCGCGTTTTTGAACATCTCTTCCAAGGAAAAACCCCAAAACAGTGGCCTGTCCAACTTGCAGCAAGGTGGATTTAAAATCGGGATTTTCGGCAAAAATCATGTTCGTAAAATGTAATGCACCAAAAGCTACGCTTGAAAAAATAAGTCCTTTGGTTTGCCCGTACCTGTAATCGAGGAGCGGCATCATGTAGTTGCGGACGATGTATTCTTCTCCCACTCCCGCGGCCCAGCTCATGGCCAGCGAAGTGGTTCCGAACGCTGCCAGCGCCTGATTGCGGGAAATGTAGCGGTTTATGAAATACATTTGTTCAACATCAGAAATGGTGTGTTTTTCAAAATGTTTTTCCAATCCAAGAAAAACACCAGCTAGTAATACCATCCCGCCAGTAATGGGTGTGGCAATGTTTTCCAGTTTAAACGGCGCCAGATACAAGTCCTTTTCCGAAATGTCGTGGTAGCGAAAATCCGGATTATGGTATTTAATCACCTCCAGCTGATTTTTGAAATTGGTCAGTTTTTCGGTTTGAAAGGCCTGTAATCCCAGAAAAAGCGGGTAATTGTAATACGGACTGGTGCTGTTGCTTTTCAACGTTTGTTTATGTTTTATTCCCAGGTAAACACCACCAATTTCCAGGGCAGCAAATGCAGTTCCTTTCATGTAATTTCTTTGATAATAATACGACGCACCAGGCACATATAGTGTCCACTTTGGCAAAACTACCGGTTTTTCTATCCGGATGGAATCGGTCATCTGGGCTGCTAATGTTTGAATTATTAATAGAAAAAATATGAATAGTATAGTTTTCCTCATTTGTTTTAACTGTTGCAAAGTGGCTCAAATGTATCAAAAAATGTTTTCCTGCCAGGAAACAAACGTTACTCAAAAAAAGAAAATAATGCTTTTTAAACAACCGATGTATGGAACAAAGTTCACAATCGTAAATTTATTCCAAAATTAATGAGCCCCTTAAAACCAAAACCCAACTCAGCAAAAGCTCCCAGTTTTTCTCCATAACGAAGCCCGACTATTGACAGGTGGCCATCAATATGATTTCTTTTTTCTTCTGACCCGTTAATCTCTTCAGCAAGAAAAGTTAATCCAACGGCAGCAGATGAATAGAGGGTAATATTTTCTTTTTGAATATACCGGAAGTCTGTTTCTGGCGCTATGGTAAATGCTGAATATTTACAGTGATTAACAGATTCTCCTTCAGCCCAGTATGAACCAATGGTTTCATCGTAAGAACCTTTTACACGACCAGCTACAATGCCAATACTCCACCTGGATTTTGGAATGTATTTCCAGGAAAAAATCACAGGTCCTGTGACTTTTGTATTTGTGGTTTCAATTTTTACCAAACCAATTGTCATGATGGGAAGAAATTCATCAATCCATCCATTTCTAATTATTTCAGTTGAAGATCGTACTCCATAAGAAACTGACAATTCATGAAACTCCGATTGGCTGGTGGCTCTGCCTGTAAACAAGAGTACAAACAAAAAAAACATCAGAATATGTCGTATAACAAATGTTTTTATTGTGGATTTCATTGATTATCAGTTTTGATTTACTACTATCAAGTTACGAAATAATTTTCTGATAATCAGTTCCTAACTTTCACATAAAATCAGGTATTGAAAAGTAGAATTTGAAGGTGCTTATGGAAATGGAGCACCAGATTTTGGAAGGCTTATATTGTGGAATAAATTAAGTGTTTTAAAGGAAAGATGATACTGGTGGCTTACCAATAAAAAATTCCGTAAACAGAATTTAAAAAAGAAGCAGTCCCTATTTTGAGACTGCCTGTTTATTAATTCAACATTACTTTTAATTTCCAGTACTTTGATTCTGAAGGTATCAACCGGCTCAGAATCATGGCCGGTTCAAAGACCGTTACCTGTATATTCCAGACTGCAACTCTTATGGCTGCAACTTTCTGGTTATTTTTTTCATTGCTATTCATGACAAATTGTTTTCTGTTTCCTGCTAAAAATAGAACAGAGTGAAACAAAAAAAATGCCACAATCCGCCAAATGACGAAAAAACAGGGTAAACGAACTGAATCAAGAGGTATTTAATTACTCTTTAACTGTATATCCTCTTTTTTCAATGGCTTGCTTTATTTCGGCCAGGCTGGTTTCAGCTTCGTGGAATTTAATCACTGTTGTTGAATCACTCAACTCTGCTTTAACGAATTCAACTCCTTCAACCGCTCCAACTCCTTTTTCAATGGAAGCCACGCACATATCGCAATGCATGCCGCCCACATTCAATGTAACCTCTGTTAATGCAACCTGCGCAGATGGCTCATTTCCTTCGCTTTGCTTTTTTTGTCCCCCACAGGAGACCAGGAAAAATATTCCCAAAATGAAAATCAGATTTCTCATAGTGTTAATTAATTACCGGTTTTAAAATCTCAATTGATTCTTTACTTGTATCAATAATGGTTTGTTTTGCATTTTTACTTAGGAAACGGGCAAAAAGTTCGGCATTCAACATGGAAATATACGTTTTACCTCCTTTTTCATAAACTGCTACCCGGCAAGGCATCATGGCAGAAACCATCCTGTCCTCATCGGTTCCAAGTATATTGTTGGCATAAGGAGGGTTGCAAAGTGAAATAACATAAACAGGAGCTACATCAAAATTTTTTTTCCTCAGCGATTCCTGAAGGTCGTAAATATGGGAAATGGTCCAGTCTTTTTCCTCAGCCGTTTCCACAATGGCATCTACAGTTTCTTCAAAATTAAATTTGCTTTCTTGTACCACAAACATTTTTTGTGGAACAATTGTCAAAATTATCAGCAGGGTTGCCCCGATACCAACAATCAACCCAGTCAAAAATATACCTATTCCTTTCATTGTTTATACCTTTAAAATTTCACAGGGTTAAACAAGAATGAACAGAAAATGTTTTGATAAAAAAATCTTCAGGGTGTTCAAATTTTTTAATGAATGTAAATAAACAAATGTTTTCAACCGAGTTTCACTGGTTTATCCACTTTTGTTTTAAGCAATGCAATATTCAGCACATCCATAATCGTATTAACAAAATGAAAAGTAAGTCCTTTCAGGTATTCATCCTTTATTTCTTCCAGATTCTTTTTGTTCTGTGCTGAAAGAATGATTTCGGTGATTCCGGCTCGTTTTGCAGCCAGAATTTTTTCTTTGATGCCGCCCACAGGAAGGACTTTTCCACGCAGGGTAATTTCACCTGTCATGGCCAGGTTCTTTTTCACCTTACGCTGAGTGAAAGCCGATGCCAGCGACGTAACCATTGTTACACCGGCTGAGGGTCCGTCTTTTGGAATGGCGCCTTCGGGAACATGCACATGCACATTCCAGTTGGAAAAAACTTCAGGGTCCAAATCGAGTTGTTCGGCGTGCGATTTAAGGTATTCGTGAGCCAGCATAGCCGATTCTTTCATCACATCGCCCAAATTACCAGTGAGTGTTAAAGCACCTTTCCCTTTACTCAGACTGGTTTCCACGAATAAAATCTGACCGCCAACTGCCGTCCACGCCAAACCAGTAACCACTCCGGCAAACTCGTTGCCCTGGTATCTTTCTTTGGAATACTCGGTAACACCAAGATATTGGTGCACATCTTCCACCGTTAATTTTTTATTGAATGGCTCTTCGAATGCTATTTTTTTAGCAATCCGGCGAATGACTTTGGCTATTTTTTTATCGAGTTCCCGAACACCTGACTCACGGGTATATCCATCGATGATTTTTTCAATCACCTTTTTAGGGAATACCACCTCACCTTTTTTCAAACCGTGGTTTTCCAGTTGTTTGGGAATGAGGTGACGTCTGGCAATTTCAATTTTTTCCTCTACCAGGTAGCCGCTTACTTCAATCAACTCGAGGCGGTCGCGTAAGGGTGGTGCAATGGTGCTTAAGGTGTTGGCCGTTGCAATGAACATTACTTTGGAAAGATCGTAGTCCTGTTCCACATAATTGTCGTGAAACTCAGAATTCTGTTCCGGATCGAGTACTTCCAGCAATGCAGAAGCCGGGTCGCCATGAAAATGTTTGGAAACTTTATCAATTTCATCGAGAATAAAAACCGGATTCGATGTTTTTACTTTTTTAATATTCTGAATAATTCTGCCCGGCATGGCGCCAATGTAAGTTTTGCGGTGGCCGCGGATTTCTGATTCATCGTGCAACCCACCTAAACTCATGCGCACAAATTTGCGGTCGAGCGCGCGTGCAACCGATTTTCCCAAAGATGTTTTCCCAACTCCCGGTGGACCATACAGGCAAAGGATGGGCGCCTTCATGTCGTTTTTAAGTTTCAAAACGGCCAAATGTTCCAAAATGCGTTCCTTCACTTTTTCCAATCCGTAATGATCCTCGTCCAAAACCTTTCTGGCATTTCTTAAATCGAAATTATCTTTGCTGTATTCGTTCCATGGAAGATCAACCAAGGTCTGACAAAAGGAAAACTGCACCGAATATTCACCGGCAGCCGGATTGAGGCGATGAAGTTTTTCTACCTCTTTTTCAAAAAACTTCGCAACCTCTTTGCTCCATTTTTTGTTTTTTGCTTTTTCTTTTAGCTCATTAATTTCCTGTTCCAACGGATTTCCGCCCAACTCATCCTGAATGGTTTTCATTTGCTGGTTTAACATAAACTCACGTTGCTGTTTGTCCATGTCGGTTTTCACCTTTTTCTGAATATCCTGTTTCAGTTCCAGCATCTGAACCTCTTTCACCAGGTAGCTTATGGCCTGCACTCCACGATCCTTTAAACTTTCAATTTCCAGCAAATTTTGTTTGTCGTCAATATTTATATCGGTGTTGGAGCAAATAAAATTGATTAGAAAAGTGGAATTTTCGATATTTTTTACTGCAAAAGTTGCCTCGGGCGGAACATTGGCAGAAAATTGTGCAATTTTTATGGAAAGGTCTTTGAGCGATCCAACAATGGCGTTAAATTCGGAATCGTTTTCAGGAAAAATGTCATTTAGTGGGTCAACCGCTGCTTTGTAGTAGGGCTCTTCGGCAACAAATTCACGAATGGAATAACGCCTTTTACCCTGAATAATAACTGAAGTTGAACCATCGGGCATTTCCAGGATTTTCAGTATTTCAGCCATTGTTCCAACTGAAAATAACTCCTTTGATGCCGGGTCGTCAACGGTATAATCTTTTTGCGCAACGGTGCCAAGCAGCCGGCTTCCGCGATAAACGTCCTGAATCAGTTTCAATGATTTTTTTCGGCCCACATTTATTGGAAGAACAACTCCCGGAAAAAGAACAGTGTTCCGCAGAGGCAGAATGGGCAAAACATCAGGAATTTCTGTGTTTTTTAAATCTGCATCGTCTCCATCGGCAATAATCGGAATAAAGTCTGAATCATCCTGTATCATTCCACTCATAAACATATTCTCGAAACCTGAATTCTTTATTTTTCCCATGCTGTTAAAACATTGTGACAATCTGTCGGAATTTATTCTTCGTATTTGTGTGGTTGCTAAAAGGCAATAGTCGTGCCACTACCCCAAACGATTGGAATCTGCCGGATGTTCACAGGTATCGGCAAAAAAACACGACAAAATTGCACCCAACAGAAATAAAAAAAGCCCCGAACCAACGGAGCTTTTAATGTATTCAACAAATATTTTACTTTTTCCTGTTTTCCATGTGTTTTCCGTAACGGCTCATGAATTTGTCCACACGGCCGGCGGTGTCCACCAGTTTAACTTTACCGGTATAAAACGGATGTGAGGTATTGGAAATTTCGAGTTTGTACAACGGGTATTCCACTCCGTCAACTTCGGCAGTCTCTTTCGTTTCAACAGTTGAACGGGTCAGAAAAGTATGTCCGTTCGACATATCTCTGAACGCTACCATTCTGTATTCTTCCGGGTGTATTCCTTTTTTCATTTTATCTTGTTTTTATTTTGAATGGTTGCATTTTCAAACTACAATCCATTCCAAATTCATTTATAATTTTTTACGGCCTGCAAAGATAAATATTGTTTTTAAGAAACCAAAAGCAAAAATAATTTTAATGCCCAATTTTAATTTTTCTTTTCCGGTTCGGCAGAAATAATCGGAGCCCTTGTGAACGGCTTGTTTCGGTCGAACAAGTAGCGCATGGTGTAGTGTGTTTTCATTTTTTTTCCTCCCACCGATTCGTAAAGCGCCACAATTTTGGGATTGAAATCGCCGGCCCAAGAGAGTTCCATTTCGGTAAACCAGGGTTTGCGGTACATTGCCGGGCGCAAATGCCAGAAAATAGCAGCATCAATTCCGGAACGCTGAAATTTTGGAACAATTCCGATAATGAGACTGCGTGTACGTGTCATGGTTTTTCGCCACTTCAACCACATCACTTTTGGAAAATTCCAAATCGTAATCCGGCCATTTAGTTTGGCCAGAATCTGATTAAAATCGGGAACTGCAACAAAAAGTGCAATGGGTTCCCCCTCGTGATAGGCAAACCAGATTAAATCTTCTTCAATTAAAAATTTTGCATTATTTATAAAATCCTTTAAATCATCTTTATCGATGGGTTTGAAATGCTCATGAAAACGCCAGGCGTTATCGTAAATTTGTGCAAAATCGTCTATAAACTTTTCCTTTTCTTTCCATGAAAAATGTTTAAAACTGAATTGTGGCTTTTTGGCCACCCATTCGGCTACTTTCCAGAATCGATCCGGCAACTCGGGCAAAGTGGTATCCAAATGGTAGCTAAACTGTTTGAAATAAATCTGAAATCCGTAGTTTTCAAAAAGTTTCAGGTAATATGACGGATTATATGGCATTCCGAAACCTTGCGGGATAAATCCATCAGCAAGAAGTCCCCAGTTCATGTAGTTTTCGCCAAAATTCACCGGCCCGTCCATGGCTTCCATTCCCCTGGATTTGAGCCAGTCGCGTGATGCGTCAAAAAGCATATTTGCAGCCTCCTGATTATCAATACACTCAAAAAATCCGCAACCTCCGGTAGGTTGTTCAAATATTTTAGCTTTGTCGAGGTTATAAAATGAAGCAATGCGGCCAATTGGTTTATTGTTTCCATCCAATAATACCCAGCGAACAGCTTCGCCCCTTTTAAAGGAAGGATTTTTTTGAGGGTCGAAGGTATTTTCAATCATTCCCTCCAGCGGGCAAGCCCAGTTGGAATCATCCTTATAAATCGGATGAGGAACTTTATGGAAAAGTTTCTTTGTCTTTTTATCGGTTACTTCAATCAGTTGCATTTTTCTTTATTTTTCTTCGGGTTCTGGCTATCTATTGCAAATGTACATTATCGTTACTGAATAATTGTGGCCCTTTTAAATTCTTTTTCAGGATCAAAAAGATAACGCATAGTCAGGTGCGTAAGTGTATGTTTGGCGCCAAATGATTTAAAAAGTGCAATCATTTTCGGGTTAAAGTCCCCTACCCAACTCATCTCCATATCGTTGTACCATGGTTTGCGCAGCATTACTTTTTTCAGTTGGTAAAAAATTCCCGATTCAATGCCCAGCCGCTGAAACTGTGGAATCACACCCAGAACAATTACCCGGCATCGCGAAATGGTCTTTGTTTTTTTGTAATAGAATAACTTCAGCATATTCAAAAAATTGAGTTTCCCCGATTTCATTTTTCTTAAAATCTCATTCAGGTCCGGAATCATCATATAAAAGGCAACAGGTTTTCCATCGTGGTAAACAAACCATATAAATTCCTCGTCTAAAATAAACTTTGCCTCTGTAATCATTTCCTTTAATTCAATAAAGCTGGCCGCTTTGTAATTGCTATGACTGGCCCAGGCTTGTTCATGTATTTCAATAAAATCGTTTATAAATTTATCCTGATTTTTGAAGGTGAAATGTTTGTATGAATACCCCGGTTTTTGGGCCACCCAGGCAGCAATTTTCCAAAACCGATCGGGCAAATCAGGATGGGTAATATCCAGCGAATAACTGTATTGTTCGTAAAAAGTTTTCAGCCCGTAATTTTCAAACAACTTCAGGTAATACGGTTTATGGTACTGCATTCCGAAAGTTTGGGGTTGAAACCCGTCAATGAGCAATCCCCAGTAAAAAAAGTTTTCGCCAAAATTCACAGGGCCATCCATGGCTTCCATGCCATTTTGTTGTAACCAGATTTTTGCAGTTTCGAACAGCAGATTCGCCACTTCCTGATCATCAATACATTCAAAAAAACCGAAACATCCTGTAGGTTGCTCATAACCGGAGGAATAACCCGAGTCGAAAAAAGCCGCAATACGCCCCACGCAAATCCCATCCTTTTTCACAATCCACCGGCAGGCATTACCTTCCTTAAATTTTGCATTTTTTTTCGGGTTGAACGTATTTTCAATAATTAGCTTAAGTAGGGGTGTATAATTTGGGTCATTCGTATAAATTTTATCGGGCAAATTGTGAAACTCGTCAACAGATTTTTTCCCTGAAACCTCAATTGTTTCCATAAACCAGCAACAATTTAATATTCACCCCGAAAATAAAATTTTCTACTGAAAGGTAAAATTTTATAAACTTCAAAATTTATATTCAATTGTGGCCATTGAATTGATTTCCCATTATGAAAAAAAATTCAGGAATTTAAAACCATTTATTGATTTTAATATATTAATGTCTTAAATTGCATTATTAAATAATTTAAAAAATTAAAAATTATGATCAAACATTTTTTACCTGTTGTTTTCGCATTCTTGTTTGCTTTGTCTGTTAATGCACAAAACACAACCTTTAATGAGGGGGATAAGGTTTTAAACCTGGGCTTAGGTTTAGGAAGTACACTTTATACCGGAAGTTTTTATTCAACCAGTGTGCCTCCGGTTTCAGCGTCATTTGAAGTAGGCATTAAAGATGAATTGTTTGATGAAAACAGTTCATTGGGAGTGGGAGGATATCTTGGCTACAGCAGTTCCAATTACTCCGGATTCGGCAGCAGTTATGGATTTTCAAATTTCATCATTGGTGGAAGAGGTTCATTACACTATCATTTTATTGAAAATTTAGACACTTATGCAGGTTTGATGCTGGGATTCAGAGTAGTTAGCTGGAAATCAAGTTCTGGCAGTTTTGATTACGGTTCAGTGGCCGGTAGCGGACTTGCATCGGCATTTTATATAGGCGGAAGATATTATTTCACCGACAATTTAGCTGCTATGGGTGAATTGGGATATGGAATTGCCTGGCTGAATATAGGTATATCACTCAAATTTTAATAATTAATTCAAATAGAGGGTTCTGTCCACAGAGGATGGAACCTTCTTTTTTATCAAAACCTTGAAGCTACAGCCTCTTTAAACTCCTGTTTCAGTGCATCAAAAGTTTCTTTTACAGAAATAATTTTTGACGTTCTCCACGCATTTGACCCGGCAAAAGCATATCCGTTAAAAAAATTACCTTTCATAGCGCTCATCAGAGCGGCAAATATACAGTAGGGAGTTTTCTCTACATCGCATGTTTTAAGGCACTTGTAGGGACATTTTACCGGCCGTTTTTCACCCCGGTTTATTTTTTCAATAAAATCATTTCGAATTGCCCTGCCTGGCATGCCAACCGGACTCTGAATAATTTCCATATCACTTTCAGTTGAATTGATATAGGTTTGTTTGAACTCAATGGAGGCGTCGCATTCGTGTGTGGTTACAAAACGTGTCCCCAGTTGAACTCCGGTGGCCCCCAAATCCATAATCTTTTTGATGTCGGAACCTGAATAAATACCGCCTGCAGCAATTACGGGAATTGAGGTTTGGTATTTTTCTTCGAAATTTTTTACCTCAGAAACAACCTCAGGTACAAGCTTTTCAAGTGCGAATTCGGGATTATCCAGTTGTTCGCGTTTAAATCCGAGGTGGCCGCCGGCTTTCGGACCTTCAACAACAATCGCATCGGGCAGATAGTTATAAACTTCTTTCCATTTCTTACAAATAAGTGCCGCTGCCCTACCTGATGAAACAATAGGTACCAGTTTGGTTTTAGAGTCGTTGGTTAAAAAAGAGGGCAAATTCAGCGGAAGCCCGGCGCCTGAAAAAATAATATCTGCTTTTTCGGAAATTGCCGTTTTAACCAAATCTGAAAAATTGGTGAGGGCAACCATAATATTCACACCAATTACACCATTGGTTTTTTCGCGTGCTAAATTAATTTCTCTTTTTAGCGCCCTGATATTTGCATGAATAAAATTGCGTGCAAAGTCTTTTTCAAACATGCCTATGCCAACTGCTGAAATAACCCCAACTCCACCCTGATTGGCAACTGCGGCAGCAAGCCCCGACAAAGAAATTCCAATCCCCATTCCACCCTGGATAATTGGAACATTTATTTGTAAATCTCCGATATTAAATGCTTTCATTATATAAATTTTGCGTCCAAAATTGTGCAAATATACTTTAAAATGGAAGGCAAAAACAGTAAACTGTAAATATTAAACAAAATTAACCTGTTGGTAATGTGCGAAACAGAGAAATTGGTTCAAAAAAAATGGATAAGCAAACTTACCCACTTTTTTCAATTTCATTTTAATTTCTTGCCCGGACAATCCTGAAGTTTTTCTTTTCCATTCTCATTTCCGGTTACTTCCCATGTATTTCCTGAATTCAATAGTTCATCTACACAGGTTATTTTTCGGTTTTGTTTTACCATACGGATTTGTTCATCCATTTCTTCATTATAAACCGGAGAGGGAACACTGCGAATTACTCCAAAGGCAACGGGAAAACCCGGTAACGACATATTAATTAATGCCATGTGAAGTGTTGGATCTGGTTCGTTTGCATCGTGAACCAAAATGTCATCTATCGTTACTCCGTTTTCTCCAATTTTAGCCACTTTCAGTCGACCTTTTTCCATAATAATGCCCTTTTCGTTTTCGGCACCAAAAAGCATCGGTTTTCCATGTTCAAGAACCAATTGCCGATCGGCCCGGAATTCCGGATCAGTTATGGCATTATGCACTCCACTATTATAAATAACACAATTTTGCAATACTTCCACTACCGAGGTTCCTTTGTGTTTAGCCGCGGCCTTGTAAACTGCTTCACCCATTTTAATGTTGCTATCAATTGAGCGGGCGAAGAAAGTGCCCCTTGCACCAATTACAAGCTGACCTGGTACAAACGGATCTTCAATGGTTCCGTAAGGCGATGTTTTACTTTTAAAACCGCGGTCTGAGGTTGGTGAATACTGCCCCTTTGTAAGACCATAAATACGGTTATTAAAAAGAATAATATTCAGGTCAATATTTCTTCGGATGGTATGAATAAAATGATTTCCACCAATGGCCATGGCATCACCGTCGCCAGTAATTACCCAAACGCTCAGGTCGGGATTGGTTATTTTTACTCCTGAAGCTACTGCTGCAGCCCTTCCGTGAATGGTGTGAAAACCAAAAGTATTCATGTAGTATGGGAACCTGGAAGAGCAGCCAATACCTGAAATAACGGCAAATTTTTCTTTGGAAATTCCCAAACCGGCCATGGTGCGCTGAATGGCATTCATTATGGCATAGTCGCCGCAACCCGGGCACCAGCGTACTTCATTTTCGCTTTTAAAATCTTTGATGGTATAATTCAGGTCTGTCATTTTTATTCCTCCAGTAATTTGTTAATACCTTCTTTCAATTCTTTGGCGGTAAAAGGTAATCCTTTTACTTTGTTAATCTGATGATAATGATAACCTGGAATTTTATCGCGCAGGTAGCTGGCAAACTGTCCCATATTCAATTCACAAACAACAATTTTTTTGAAGTTTTTAAATACCTCGGCGGTATTTTTTGGTAGCGGTTTAATGTAATTAAATTGAGCCAGGCTAACATTTTTGCCTTGCTTTCTCATTTCACGCACAGTACTAATCAAATGTCCGAATGTGCCTCCCCAGCCAACAACCAGAACATCACCATCCTCATCGCCACATACTTCCAGATCGGGCACGAGGTCAACCACTTTTTGCACTTTTGCTTCTCTTATTTCGGTATTTATCTGGTGATTTTCAGGATCGTGGCTAACTGTTCCTGAAGCATTTTTTTCCAACCCGCCAATGCGGTGTTCAAAACCTGCCATGCCGGGGAACGCCCAGTCGCGCGCAAGCAAATTTTCGTCGCGCTGATAGGCTTTAAATGTTGCTGCATCTTTTGCAATACGCGGAGTAATAGACGGCAGTTCCGACATTTTAGGGACCTTCCAGGGTTCACTTCCGTTTCCTAAAAATCCGTCAGTTAAAAGAATTACAGGTACCATTCGTTCCAATGCAATTTTTGCTGCTCTGTAGGCATAGAAAAAACAATCGGATGGACTGCTCGCTGCCAGCACCACAACAGGACTTTCGCCATTTCGGCCATAAAGTGCCTGAAGTAAATCTGACTGCTCTGTTTTAGTTGGCAAACCGGTTGAAGGGCCACCGCGCTGAACATTAACAACAACCAGAGGGAGTTCAGCCATAACTGCCAAGCCAATGGCTTCGGATTTTAAAGCCAATCCCGGGCCCGATGTGGTTGTAATGGCCAAATCGCCGGCAAAAGCAGCTCCAATGGCTGAGGCAATTCCGGCAATTTCGTCTTCAGCCTGAAAAGTTTTCACACCCAGATCTTTTCTTTCTGATAAATTGGAAAGAATTTCGGTGGCCGGAGTAATGGGATATGAGCCTAAAAACAATTCCAGCCCGGCTTTTTCAGCCGCCGCAATAAATCCCCATGCAGTAGCCTGATTTCCGTTAATATTCCGGTAGGTACCGTTTTCAATATCGGCAGAATGAACAATATAGGTGGGTGTCTGATGTTGCAGGTTCATTCCGTAATTATAGCCATCGTGCAGTACTTTGATATTGGAATCTACAACCACAGGCTTTTTGGCAAATTTACTCCGGAGGAATTCTTCGATGTAATCGAGCGGCCGGTTAAACATCCAGCAAACCAGTCCAAGTGCAAACATATTTTTACTGCGCAAAATACTCTTGTTGTCCAGTCCGAAATCTTTCAGACTTTCGCGGGTAAGGTTCGAAATGGGAACTGCAATTTTGCGAAAATCAAGCAAGTTGCTTTCTGTAAAAGGATCATCGGTTTCATAACCGGCCTTTTGCAGGTTTTTTTCAGTAAAGGAATCAGAATCGTAAATAATAGTGCCACCAGGATCCATAAACCGGGCATTGGCTTTAATAGCTGCCGGATTCATGGCAACCAGCACATGTGCATAATCGCCGGGGGTGGTTACTTCTTTTTTTCCAAACTGCACCTGAAATCCTGATACTCCTCCAACTGTTCCCTGAGGAGCTCTAATTTCGGACGGGTAATCGGGGAAAGTTGAAATATCGTTACCAATTAGTGCAGTGGTATCCGAAAACAAAGTCCCGGTAAGCTGCATTCCATCTCCTGAATCACCGGAAAACCGAATGGCTACTTCTTCCAACTCAATTACTTTTGCATCCTTCATTATATAAGGTTTTTGATTTCAATATTATCAATCCAAAATAAAAACGACCCTAAAACTAATAATCTGTAATTTTAGAATCGACGTAACTTTTTTACTCATATTTTTCAAGAAACAAAAATAACCATTATTTAACAAGTTGCTAATGACATATCCAAATATTTAAAGGTTTTAATATATTTGGAATCAATTTAAATATGAACAAAATTGGCACTTATAAAAACACTTAATAACAAAACACCTGTTTTAGGAAAAAACTGTTTTCTGGCCGAAACAGCCACTCTGATTGGCGATGTGGAACTGGGCGACAACTGCAGTGTTTGGTTCAATGCTGTTTTGCGTGGCGATGTGCATTTCATTAAAATTGGAAATAATACCAATATTCAGGATAATGCTGTTATTCATGCCACTTACCAGAAATCGCCCACAAATATTGGAAATAATGTTACCATTGCCCACGGGGCTATTGTTCATGGCTGTACATTGCATGATAATGTGATGGTTGGAATGAATGCTGTGGTTTTGGACGACGCAGTTATTGAAAGCAATTCAATTATTGCTGCCGGTTCGGTAGTAACCAAAGGTACCGTTGTTGAAAGTGGCAGCGTGTATGCTGGTATTCCGGCTAAAAAAATAAAAACAATCAGCCCTGAACTTTTGGAAAATGAAATTAACCGAATAGCCAGTTCATACGGAACTTATGCAGGTTGGTACAAGGAATAAGTCGGAAGACGGAAGTCGGAAGACAGAAGTCGGGAGTCGGGAGTGGGAAAAAAAATGTTGAGCCTGACGGAGCAAAAGAATAACGCTTGTCACTTATTAAAAAAATTATAAACATTAAGCACAATCCTTTTTGTTTCTCAAAAAGATTTCTTTGTTTCGTATTCGAATTCAAATCTTGAACTGAAAATTAAAAATCAGAGTTAAATGAAACCAACACTTTTAATACTTGCAGCCGGCATGGGAAGCCGCTTTGGCGGACTGAAACAGGTTGAACCCGTTGGACCCAACGGAGAAGCGATAATCGATTATTCGATTTACGATGCCATAAAAGCCGGGTTTGGCAAAGTGGTATTTGTTATCCGCGAAAGTTTTGCCGATGCTTTTAAAGAAAAATTTGATCCGATATTAAAAGGCAAAATTGATGTTGAATATGTTTTTCAGGAATTGGATAACCTGCCCGAAGGATTCACTTTACCCGAAGGCCGGGAAAAACCCTGGGGAACGGCACACGCCATTCTGGTTGTAAAAAACGTGATAAAAGAACCGTTCTGCGCACTGAATGCCGACGATTTTTACGGGTACAATGCGTATAAAGTAATGGCTGAATTTTTAACTCAATCGGCTGATCCAACTGAATATTCCATGGTTGGCTATAAACTTTCGCACACCTTGTCGGATTACGGCTCGGTATCGCGTGGCATTTGCGATGTGGACGAAAATGATTTGCTCCGTAAAATTGTGGAAACCACAAAAATTCTGAAAAAAGACGGCAAAATTATTTCAGTTGAACCGGACGGAAGCGAGAAGGAATTAACCGGAAATGAGAGTGCTTCCATGAATATTTGGGGTTTCAAACCAACTGTTTTCCCTATTCTCGAAGAAAAATTCACCGCCTTTCTGAAAAACCATATCAGCGAACCCAAATCGGAGATTTACATTCCTTCGGTGGTTTTCGATATGATTCAGGAGAAAAAAGCTACAGTTAAGGTTTTGAAAGCTGATTCCCCCTGGTTTGGAGTTACTTACAAAGAAGATAAACCCCGGGTTGTTGCCAAAATTAATAAGCTGATTGAAGAAGGAGAATATCCTGAAAAACTCTATTAAAATAACTTCTATGAACGTTGATTTGATAAAAATTGCCAGCCAGTTTCGGATTTTAGGAAATATAAAAGAGGTTGTTCCTCTTGGCGAAGGTTTCATTAACGACACTTTTATTATAAGCACCGAAGGAAAATCGCCCAAATACATTCTTCAGCGTAAAAATAAAAAGGTGTTCTCTCCCATTCCGGCCATGATGGAAAACATACAAAAAGTGTGTGACCACATAAAAGCAAAAGTATTAAAAGCTGGAGGCGACCCGATGCGCGAGGCCATGACCATTATTCCGGCAAACGACGGAAAATTATATTTTTTGGATGAAGAGAAAGAATATTGGGCTGTGTGTTTGTTCATTGAAGATACTATTGCATACGAAGCAGCCGAAACACCGGAACTGGCCTATGCCGGCGGAAAAGGAATCGGGAAATTTCAGTCGTTGGTTTCTGACCTGAAAGATCCACTCACTGATATTCTCCCAGGGTTTCACAACATCCGCATCCGTTACGAACAGTGGGATGCCGTTCTAAAAAAAGATCCGGTTGGGCGAAAAGAAAAAGTTCAGGAAGAAATAGAATGGATTGAAAGCCGCCGGGAAGAAATGATGGATTTCTGGAAACTGGTCGAGAATGGAACCATTCCGACCAGGGTAAGCCACAACGATACCAAAATCAACAACATTCTTTTCGATAAAAACGGGGAAGTGCTTTGTGTTATCGACCTCGATACGGTTTTAAACAGCACGGTTTTGAATGATTTTGGCGATGCCATCCGTTACTACACCAATACCGGGAAAGAAGACGATACCAATCTGGCCAACGTGTCGATGAATATGGAAATTTTCAGAGCATTTGCCAAGGGATATCTCGAAGAAGCTGGTTCGTTTTTAACAGAAAAGGAAATAGAATACCTTGCATTTTCTGCCAAATATATTACTTACGAGCAGGTTCTCAGGTTTTTAATGGATTACATTGATGGAGATAATTATTACAAAACCAAATCGGAAGACCACAATTTAATACGAACGCGGGCACAATACAAACTTTTAACCAGCATTGAAGAACAATATGTCGCTATGAAAAAAGTGGTAAAAGAACTGGTTTCGTAAGAAAAGACTAAAGGTGGATGGTTTTGGCCTCCACCTTTTGACCCAAAAACAGCGCTGCTTTTTCATTGAAATTATCTGCGGATTCGGTGGTTTGAAATTCTAATTTCCCTCTTTTGGATAATTTCTGATCCATTTCAGGATGCCTGTTTAAATAGTCCATCAGTTTTTCGGCAATTATTTGCCCCTGCTCCAGAATCTGAATGTTTGCAGGAACAAACTTTCGAATCTGATGAATAAGAAGCGGATAATGTGTACAGCCTAAAATCAGCGTATCCAGGTTTTTATCTTTCTGAAGAATATTCTGAATATTTTTTCTTACAAAATACGCTGCACCTTCCGATTCAATTTCATTGTTTTCCACCAACGGAACCCAAAGTGGGCAGGCTTCCTGAACGGTGGACATCACCTTGCCTTCCGACCATTTTTCCAATTCAATGGGATAGGATTCGGATAGAACTGTTCCGGGAGTACCGAGAACTCCCACATGCCCGTTCCGGGTAATTTCAGAAACCTTTTCAACACTTGGTCTGATGACACCCAATACCCGCCGGTCAGGCGCTATTTGAGGTAAATCGAGTTGTTGAATATTTCGAAGCGCTTTTGCCGAAGCGGTGTTACAGGCAATGATAACCAGCGGACAATTCTGACTAAATAAATATTTAACGGCCTGCAGTGTATATTCATAAACAACTCTGAACGACCTTGTTCCATAAGGAGTACGCGCGTTGTCGCCAAGGTACAGAAAATCGTTTTGCGGAAGTTTTTTTACAAGTTCTTTGAGCACGGTTAACCCGCCATAACCTGAATCAAAAACACCAATTGGAGAATCAATCATAACAAGATGGTTTCCACATTATCGTTCAACAGCCATATTGTATGCCACATCGTAAAACCGACCCAGGTTTGACCAGTCAAAATGCAACGATGCCTCTTCACACTTATATCTGAGTGCAATTCTTTCACGGCGGTTCATTTGCACAAAACGCAGCATTATATCGGCCAGTTCATCGGCTGTATGATTAAAATCTCTGCTTTTTCTGTCGATGATATACATTCCCTGTTTTTCGTTATCCATAATATTCCTGGAAACATAATCGCCAAAACCAGCCAGGTTGCTTGTAATGGAGGGCAAACCACTTGCAAGGCACTCCAGCGGAGTATATCCCCACGGCTCGTACATGCTGGGGAAAATTCCCAAATGGCATCCACGAACAAACTGATTGTAGTCCATTTTAAATAATGGATTTGAGGTAGAAATAAAATCGGGGTGATAAACCACTTTTACTTTATCGTGCCGGTGATTTACCAGATTTGCTGTTCTCAGAAAATTCAGCACCTCGTCCTTGGCATCATCAATCAAAGTATGAGTCACAATTTTTGGCAACTTTTTGGTTTTCCAGCTTTGCACGTTTCTTCTGAGTTTCAGCCGCAGGTAATCGTCAACCATTTCACTCAGATTTGGAAAAACATACTGACCGTTGTCTGAAGTAATTCTGGTATATAACCTTCGGCCTACCTGTTCTTTTATTTCTTCACAAACCCGGTGAATATCCTCAATCAGAGCTTTTGAATGTAAAACATCGGGATTGAAAGTATAATAGGGCCGTTTAGTTATAAAAAAGGCAACTACAGTCATTTTTGAATTTTGCTGCTGCATTCGGTAATTCAACCTTGCCAATGCTTCCAGCGTTAAATCGTAACCTTTGTTTTGATATTCGTAACGGCCCGATGTAAAAAAGTAAAGCGTATTGTCCAAATCGAAGGAATAGCTCTGGAAAAAATGTCCCATCACAAAATCATGTATTTTTTCTTTGTATGCCAAATGCTGATTTTGCACCTGGTGCAAAGCTTCAAACCGCTGAATATTAAGCCCGTTGGGCAGAATAAGGTCAGGTGTTCGTCCAAGCAGGTGAGTACATTCGCGACCGGTTAACTCACTTACGGTGGTAAACACATGAGCTCCGTGTGCCGAAGCGCGTTCAATTTCCACAATTGCCTTCACGTTAAAATTAATTGCTTCCTGCTCCCAATTGTAAAACGGCAAATGATCGTAAAACTGATTATCATTCATGGCCAGATACCTGCCGAGCAGCGTAGCATGCGTTGTAAAAACTATTTTAATATTGAGGTTGTCTTTGCGGAGGCCGGGAATTGGAAGACCTGCCATCCATTCATGAAAATGGGCAATTACTTTCCCGCTGCAAAAACCCGAAGAACACAAATACCGCAGAAATTCTTTTACCTGAAAACCGAATGCAGCTACTTTATCGAGCAATTCATGTTGTTCGGGTAATGAAATGTGATAATCCTGCCAAATAAAGTGTTTTATTTCTCCTAATTTATCGTAAACCGAATAAGGATTAAAAAGCACTACGTTTGGGCGGCCGGAAACAATCCATTGCCCGTAATGAACATCGAAACCGCGCTCCTGCATTTTATGAACTGCCTTACCCACCGGGGTTGAATAATCGGTGGCCGGATCGAAGTGAGCTGCTGCCTGATCAGCAAAATAGGGACCAATCAGGAAATAGTTTTCTGGGCCCCACTTTTCAATAACCGAGGGTACTTTAGAACGAATGACTGTGTAAATGCCGCCAACCTGATTGCAAACTTCCCAGGCAATTTCAAATAACTTGGTATTGGAAGGAATTTTAACATCTTCCTGAATTTCATCGGGTATTATTGTCTTCATAAATTTCAATTTGGGTAATATTTCATACCACTAAATATAGCGGGAATTCCATTTCTTTCCAACAAAATAAGTTTAAAAGCATAAAAAAAGCCATCCGTCGGCTGACAAATGGCTTTCATAATATTTTATCTGATTTTTTTACTGGATACCAAGCTTTTGTTTTACCATGGGAAGCAAATCAACACTTTGGTTCGATTTGTATAGAACAACTCTTGAACCAATGTCAAAAACATAAAGCAAACCTTGTTCTTTTGCTACTTCTTCAATGGCAGCTTCTGCTTTATCGAAAACCGGGGAAAGCAATTCGGCTTGTTTTTGCTGAAGTTGCTGTTGTGCGGTCATCTGGTAATTTTGAATACGCTGCTGAAGCTCCTGCAATTCGGTAATTTTTGCATTTCTTCTTACTTCTGAGGCGTCGGCGCCCAATTGTTCAAGTTCTGTAAGTTTCTGCTGATAATTTTGTTGCATTTCTTCAAGTACATCTTCCAGGTCTGACTGAAAAGTATTGAAGTCCGTTTCGGCCGTTGCTCTTTCAGGCATTAACTGTACCAAAGCCTGCAAATCTATATGTCCGAACTTCTGGTTTTGTGCACCAGCCGAAATGGTTGCGGCTGCGAACAAAATCAACACAAATAATTTCTTTAAATTTCTCATAATCAACGTAGTATTAAATTTTTGGTCACAAATATAATTATAAATTATTTATATCCGAGTTTTTGGAGAACCTGATCGCTTAAATCGTATCGCGGGTTAGTAAAAAACAGTGTTGTCCCATCAGCTTTGTCAAAAATTACAGCATAGCTCCCTTCGTTGGATAATTCCTGAACCGCTGAGAAAATATCATCCTGAACCGGTTTTATCAGGCTCTGCCGTTTCTGGAACAAATCGCCTTCCGGTCCAAAATATTTTCGCTGCAACTGTTTGTAATCTTTTTCCTTGGAAATTATTACATCTTCGCGTTTGCGTTTCATGTCTTCCGAAAGTAAAACACTTTCAGCCTGAAAGTCCTGGTACATTTGTTCAATTTCGGCATGCATTGATTCCAGTTCTTTCTGATATTGTGCTGAAAGCTGGTTCAATTGTTCCTGCGCAGCCCTAAAGGCCGGGATATTTTCCAGAATATAACCGGAGTCAATAAAACCAAACTTCTGGGCAAAAGTAATTCCACTGAAAAGCATCAGGGCTGTAAGCATTAATAATATTTTCTTCATGGCTAAATATTTTTCGTTAATAATCTTTTTAATATCATATTTTATGCCAAACCTGTAACTATCAGAATTGCTGACCAATAACAAAGTGGAACTGGCTTCCGTTTGCATCTGGCGCCCATGGAATTTCGTCGAAACCATATCCCCAGTCAATTCCCATCAACCCAAACATGGGCAGAAAAATGCGCACACCCACACCGGCTGATCGATAAAGTTTGAAGGGATTGTATTCCTGAAAATTCATATCGGCATTCCCGGCTTCCAGAAAAGCAAGTGCATAAATGGTTGCACTGGGTTTTAAAGTAACCGGGTAACGCATTTCCATAGTAAATTTGTTGTACATTTTTGATCCGCTCCGTTCCCGGCTAAGGCTAAAGTCTTTATACCCGCGCAGAGCCACATAATCGGTACCGTAAAGGTTGTAACCCGACATTCCTGAACCCCCCACAATAAAACCTTCGAACGGAGATTTACGATAGGGATCATAATGGCCCAAAAATCCCATTTCAACTGCTGTACGCAATACCAGATTTGTGTTTCTTGAAAGTGGATTGTAAACCTGTCCTTTAAAAAGCCAGCGGTGGTATTCAATCCATTTATATTTTTCTTCATTTGTAACATCCGGTGCACTGTAATCTTTATCGGTAAACCATGAATAGGGAGGTGTAACTTTCATTGACAGCGAAAACTGAGAGCCTCTGCGCGAATAGAGTGGATTATCCACTGAATTGCGCCCAAAAACGGTTTGAAGATTAAAGTTATTGAATATTTCATTCGGATCGCCACTGTCTCCTACTGATAAAAAAGATCCACCCATATTCTGAAGCCGGTATCGTTCGAATGACAATTCGTGATAAACGGTAAAATAGTCATCGGGAAATGAAAGCCGGTAGCCATATCCCATACCAAGAGCAGTGGTTTCCCAAATCTGGTCGTCTTCTTCATTATCATCTTCTGAACCATAATTGTAGCTGTATTGAGGATAACCGCCATAATAACCGCCATACGGATCGTACCCATAACCACCTAAACCGCCATAACTACCATAGCCACCATAGGGGTAGCCGCCACCATAGCCGCTATACGGATAACCTCCGTAACCACCATACGGATTGTAACCACCATAACCACCATACGAGTTATAATTGTTATAATATTTGTTCGCGCTGTAATTAATTCGCGAATGAGATAATGACAGGGAGAAAGAGTTGGGTTTTTTACCCCCCAGCCATGGTTCAATAAACGAAAGACTTACGGTGCGATAATACCGTCCGCTGGTTTGGTAGCGAAGGCTGAGTGTTTGGCCGTCACCTGTTGGAAGAGGCCTCCATGCTTCTTTATTCAGGATGTTCCGAACAGAGAAGTTGGCAAATTTCAGACCTACCGAACCTACAAACATTCCGGCTCCCCAACCGCCCGAAAGTTCAATCTGGTCGTTGGCTTTTTCCTGCAACTGGTATTCAAGGTCAACGGTTCCGTCTTCGGGTTTGGGTTTTACATCGGGATTAATGGCTTCCGGATCGAAATGCCCCAATTGGGCCAGTTCCCTTACCGAACGGATAATGGCTTCTTTGCTGAACAAATCGCCCGGGTAAGTTCTTATTTCGCGGCGGGCAACATGTTCATGTGTTTTGGTGTTTCCTGAAATCATCACCTTATCAATGGTTGCTTGTTTTCCTTCGCGAATGCGCATTTCGTAGTTAATGGTATCATTTTCTATATTAACCTCAATGGGTTGTAAATCGAAAAAGAGGTATCCTTCGTTCAGATAAAGGTTATTTAATCCTTCGTCATTATCGAATAACCGTTTCTCAAGAATCGACTGGTTGAATACATCGCCTTTCTGAATTCCAAGGTAATTATCAAGGTAATCAGCGGGGTAAACTGTATTGCCAACCCACCTTATATCGCCAAAATAATATTTGTCTCCCTCATCAACCCAAAGCTCTAAATTTACCCTTGGCTTATTCTTTTTACCCACTTCAACCTGGTAAAGGGTATCGTCTTCGATAATTGCATCGCGGTAACCTTTTTCATTGTATTTAGTAACCAGGTTCACTTTATCTTTTTCATATTCTTCTTCCAAAAACTTTTTGGTTCTGAAAAAATTCCTGAGTTTGCGGGCATTGGTTTTTTTCATGGCCCGTTCCAAAACAACATCTTTTATGGCTTCATTTCCGTGAATAACAATATCGTTTACTTTTACTTTTTCCTTTTTATCTACGTAAATATCGAGGATAACACTGTTGTTTTGAGTTGTATCATCACGCTGAACAATATTTACATCGGTATTAAGAAAACCTTTGGCCAGAAATATATTTTTAATGGTGCGTTCGGCATTATTCACCTGGTTATCGGTAATCTGGCTTCCTTTAAGCAAAAGCACTTTTTCTGTAATATCGTCTTGTTCCGATTTACTTACTCCATTAAAATTTACATCCGACAACCGGGGCCGTTCCTGAAGATAAATATCGAGCCAGATATCGTCGCCATCTACCTTGCTGGCCGTAATTTTAACATCGGAAAAAAGTCCCTGCTGCCACAATTTTTTTATGGCATTGGTAATTTCCTCACCGGGAACTTCAATTATCTGTCCTACACTTAAGCCCGACAGTTGAACAAGTACCGTTTGATCGAGATATTTAATTCCGGAAATCTGAATATCCTTCACCGTATATTTTTGCGGACTGGAATAGTAAATTGAAAAATTTGTATCGTCGGTAATCTGACCAATGGCGGCAGGTGTAAACGCAACGATTAAAAATAAAAGGAATATAACTGGCTTTCGCATTCTGACCATAATAAATTAACTAAATAACTGTTCACTGATTTTTCCAAATCTTCTCTCTCTGTTTTGAAAATCGTAAACCGCTTCAAACAAATCTTCTTTTCTAAAATCAGGCCATAATTTATCGGTAAAATATAACTCCGAATAGGCAATTTGCCAAAGTAAAAAATTGCTGATTCTGAACTCTCCACTTGTTCTAATCAACAATTCCGGATCTGGAATTTGCGCAGTTGACAGGTAACTTTCGAACAGTTTATCATCAATATCTTTCGATTGAATTTTTCCATTTTTAACATCATTTGCAATATTTCTTACGGCTTCGGTAATTTCCCATTTTGAACTGTAACTCAGTGCCAAAATCAGATTTAACCCGGTGTTTTTTTCCAACAGCCTGATGCATTCGTTTAATTTTGCAGCCACATCTGGTGGTAATTTTTTAATATCGCCAATTGTGCCCAGCCTCACATTGTTTTTCATCAATTCACCGGTTTCGTTTTCAATTGCCTGAACCAGCAGCCCCATTAAAGCATCCACTTCATTTTTCGGTCGTTCCCAGTTTTCAGTTGAAAAGGCATATAATGTAAGGTATTCTATTCCAATTTCCCCGGCACCTTCAACGGTTGATCGCACACTTTCCACACCATGTTCGTGGCCAAAAATGCGTTCGCTGCCATGTTTTGCAGCCCATCTTCCATTCCCATCCATAATTATGGCAACATGTCGCGGAATTTTGTTGATATTTAGTTTTTCTTTTACCGATTTCATCACCAGTGTTTCCTGTCGTAAGCCGGGCATGCTCTGGGATCAAGATTAATCTTGTAGGTTACATTAATTCCCAAATAGCCTGGCCAGTCATTATTGTGCAAAAAGTCTGTATATTTAATTGTTTCCGTATCTCCATCATTATTAACCGCTACAAAAGATAACGGATCATCCAGATTATCAAATTTATCGTTCAGCAATTTTCTCATTTGAATCTCGGCTCCAACTCCCAATCTTTCACCAACTGTCACCTTTACTCCAAAACCAAATGGAATTGTTGCAGCAATAACCGATTCTTCAACAGTATTCAAAACCGGATAATTTGCATTAATCTGCGCCATTTTTATTGGATCGAGATTATATGGAAAATACATCACTCCCAAACCTCCCAAAATGTAAGGCGTAAAAGGCGTTTTCCTTTCTCCCAAAATATATTTCAGGTAGTTAATTTCCATCATAAACGAAATATCCTGGGCATTTTTTTTGAATTCAAAAGGAATATCCTCCACCACTCCGTTGGCAGCAAAACTGCCGGTTAAAAACTGTGCCCGCATTGCCATTCGTGCATTAAAATTGTACCTGAAAAAAGCTCCAAAATTTAAATTGAACGTTTGTACAGGGGGGGCTTCCTTAATATCTCCCAAATACGCCGAAGAACCTCCCCAAATGCCTATGTCTGCTGATTTTTGGGCAAAACCTGAAACAGTAAAAATAACTGCTATAAACACCAATACAATTTTTCTCATTTGGTATCCTAACTCGTTTATTCAACAATAGCTTCAGGCATATTACCGGTTCGTTTTTACACAAAAAACTGACTGTAAGGAATTTATAACAAATTCAGTTTTACCTTTATTTTTAATTTTGAATTTATTAAACATTATAATAATCCCTTGCAATTCTCTGGTTATCAACGAACTTCTCTTGTTTGCCCCTGTATTGTTCAGCTTTCAAGAGGTACAAAAGTAATATAATTCTAAATATAACATACCTGAACGCTATTATAAAACCCAAAGAAAGATTAAAAATTGTTAAGCTTTGCAGAATATTTAGTTGCGTTTGTCGTAACCCCACATTAACTTGTTTCTCAGTGTATTAAAAAAATCCTGATCGGGTAATTGAAGGGTTTTTAGGGTAGCATTTGCTTTTCTTATTTTTAGGGTGGTTGAAAACTCAACAGGAACGGCACGGTAGTCGAGTGATGTTAAAAAATGGGAACCTCTTCCGTCAACTTTCAGCTCAATTTCATATTTGTCGGGAACAACCACGGGCCTGATGGTAAGATTATGCGGGGCAAGCGGGGTAATCACAAAATTTTCAGAATCGGGAGTAAGTATAGGTCCGCCAACACTTAAGGAGTAAGCCGTTGAGCCGGTTGGGGTTGCAACAATAAGTCCGTCAGCCCAATAGTTGTTCAATAGTTGTTTGTCGCACCGGGCAGTAATATTAATCATGGAGGAAGAATCTGTTTTCAGAACAGCCAACTCGTTCAAAGCAAAACTAAAATCAATTTTTTCACCTCCGCAAAATTCAACTTCAAGCAGCGACCTTTCAATAATCGAGTATTTGTTATCAAATATGCTGTTGAGCGCATCGTTCACCTGGTTCTGCGAAATATCAGCCAAAAATCCGAGCCTGCCGCTGTTCACTCCAATTACCGGAATTTCAAAATTTCGAATATTTACTACCGAATGCAGAAACGTGCCATCGCCTCCCACACTGAAAATAAAATTATTGGATTTTTCAAAATCGTCCGGAGAGCTAAAAAAAGAAGAATAATAAGGTTCAATTTTTAAATTGCTTGTTAAAAAATCATGAAAAGGTTTAAAAAGCTGAACATTTATTTTATTCAATTTTAAGTAATTAAAAAACTCCTCTAAAACAGGAATGAAACTCTCAGAAACAGAAGTTCCGAAAACAGCTACTTTCACTTGATTGTATTTTAAATATTCATAAATTTCATGAATTGGTCGTACCTGTCCTGGTATAAATCACTCAGCATGGAATGGTCGAGATAAATGCCTTTCACGGTATAGTCGTAACGCATAAACGACTGAATAACAGAAGAAAGGTCGTCTCTGTCCAGTTTAAGCACTAATTCCAGTGTATGTGTGCCTGGCAAGCGATTCATAAAAAAGCTCAGGATTTTGACATCATTGCCCTCAATAATCTGGCTGATTTGAGCGAGTGAATAATCTATTTCATTCACCTCCAAAACTATAATTCCACCCATTTCCTGTAATGAAAAATAGCGGGCAAAACGTCGTGCAAGATCATAAAGTGTAATTGCCCCCATGTATTCGTGAGCAGAATTCAAAACCGCTATTAAACTTAATTTCAGCTTATACATCAACATCGCAACTTCAAAAATATGCTGATCTTCATGTACATGCGTCGTATCAAATTTTTCAACTTCTTTGCCTATGGACTCTTCCACCAAATTCAAATCGTAAATAAATTTATCCGAAACTATTCCACGGTAATGGCCATCATCAACAACCGGAAGATGGGAAACCCTGAAAACATCCATCGAATTTAACACTTTCTGTCCTTTTTCGGTGCTGCTTACTGCAGGAACTACATCTGATATTAAACTGTTTGCCAGCAATTCTTTAATTTTATTTTAATGTTTCAAACTGAAAATTGTAACTTGCGCCTTAAAAATAAAACAATGACAAGACTAAGTGTAAATATAAACAAAATAGCAACACTGCGAAATTCGAGGGGAGGGAAAATTCCCAGTGTGAAAGATGCAGCAATTAATTGTCAAAAATTTGGAGCACAGGGAATTACAGTGCATCCCCGCCCCGATGAACGGCATATTACGCGAAAAGATGTTTATGAAATTAAACCTTTAATTACCACTGAATTTAATATAGAAGGATATCCGAGTGAAGATTTTCTAAAAATGGTTACCGAAGTGAGGGCCGATCAGGTTACTTTGGTGCCCGATACGCACAATCAACTCACCAGCGATCATGGTTGGGATACCTGGAAAAACCTTACCTTTTTGAAGGAGGTAATTTCTCGACTTCACGAGCACGGAATACGAACCTCCATTTTTGTAGATCCGAACACGGAAGACATTGAGGGTGCTGCCGAAACCGGATCCGACCGTATTGAACTGTACACTGAACCTTATGCACGCCTTTATCCATTGGGCCGCGACAAAGCCATTGAACCGTTTATTGAAGCAGCAAAATTTGCAGATAAAATTGGAATTGAAGTGAATGCCGGTCATGATTTGAGCCTGGAGAACCTCAATTATTTTTACAAGAATATTCCTGATTTGAAGGAAGTTTCCATTGGCCATGCCCTTATTGCCGATGCTCTTTATTTCGGTTTGGAAACTACCATTCAAAAATACCTTGATTGTTTGAAATAATATGGAACTTTATTACCGAAAGGAAGGAGAAGGTCCGATTGTAGTTATCATTCACGGACTCTACGGTTCATCGGACAACTGGATTAACATGGGAAAACGCCTGGCCGAAAACCACACCGTTTACATGATTGACCAGCGAAACCACGGACGTTCGCCGTTCGCCAGCGAGCATACTTTTAATGCCATGCGCGATGATTTGGCTGCATTTTTCAAACAACAACAGATTGAAAAAGCCACAATTTTAGGACACAGCATGGGCGGAAAAACAGCCATGTGGTTTGCCGCCGACTACCCCGAAAAAGTTGAAAAACTGGTGATTGCCGACATTGCGCCCAAAGATTATCTGCAATTAAAAGACAGCAGCCAGTACCACCTGCACCGAAACATTCTTCTGGCCCTGAAAGAACTGGATTTCAGCCGTGTAAAAAAACGCAAACAGGTGGACGACCTGCTTTCTGAACGAATAGACGACAGTCGTATCAGACAGTTTCTGTTAAAAAGTATAACTAAAAACAAAAAAACCAAACAATACGAATGGCGCCTGAATGTAGATGTTTTATACGAGTCGCTGGATGAGATTGTTGGTGGCGTTAACCGGCAGTGGTTCGACGACCGGATTCCAATTAATACATATCCGGTCATTTTCATTCGAGGTTTAAAATCCAATTACATAATGGATGAAGACATTCCGTTAATCAAGGAAATTTATCCCGATGCCAGTATAGTGGATATCCCCGGCGCCGGACACTGGCTTCATGCCGAAAAACCAGAAGAATTTATGGAAGCAGTAATGAGGTGTTGCTAAATTCTACCTGTTAAATTTCTGAGTAACATCAATTAAAAACCTTTTATGATTTCTCTTTAACTGCTTCCAATTAAACCGCCATTCCCAATTCCCATCAGAAGTGCCAGGTACGTTGAGCCGGGCTTTGGTTCCCAGTTGCAATAAGTCCTGCATGGGCATTAAAGCACTTTGAGCCGAAGATGCCCAAATCCATTCAATTCCTTTTTTTAATGCACGTTTTCCAAACCTGCCCAGATATCGGCGAACTCGTTTTCGCTCTTCGTCCTTTATTGAACACAACCAACCCAATGTGGTGTCGTTATCGTGGGTGCCGGTATAGGCAATAAACTTCGGCAGGTAGTTGTGGGGCAGATGTTCGTTGGCCGGATTGGAGCCAAAAGCAAACTGCAACACTTTCATGCCGGGAAGATGAAAATCATCGCGCAACTGCTGTACTTCGGAAGTAATAACGCCCAAATCTTCGGCAATAAGGGGCATGTAATCCACCTGTTCCTTAAATTTTTTCAGGAGTTGAAAACCTTTAGCCGGAAGCCACTGTCCGTTAATGGCCGTTTTTTCACCAGCCGGTACCGACCAGAACGACTCCAGTCCGCGAAAATGGTCAATCCGAACTTTATCGAACAAGTGCGCATTGAAGTGCAGCCGGGCAAGCCACCAGTCGAAATCCCGTTGTTCGAGGCGTTCCCAGTTAAAAACCGGATTTCCCCAAAGCTGACCTGTTTCGCTAAAATAATCTGGTGGAACGCCACCCACCTGAGTGGGATTCAGATGTTCATCGAGCAAAAACACATCGGTATTCGTCCACACATCAGCACTATTGCCGGAAACGTAAAGCGGCATATCGCCAAAAATCTGAACTTTTTTCGAATGAGCATACTCCTTTAACCGGAACCACTGCCTATAAAACAGGAACTGCAAAAACTTTCGGTATTCAATTTCTTCGGAAAGGAGTTCGGAATATATATGAATGGCTTTCCTTTTTCTGAATTTCAAATCGTGCTCCCAATCCCTCCAGTGTGCATTTTTAAAGTGAATCTTGGCTGCCATAAAAAGGGCATAATCCTGCAACCACCAACCGTGTTCTTTCAAAAAATGATGGTATTCAGTCTCAGTATTTTCCGGCTTTTTGTGTTGAAAATTTTCGAAAGCTTTTCGCAGCAATGGAAATTTCCAGGCTTCCACTTTTTCAAAATCTACTCGTTTTAAAGGAAAAGTTGGACGTTTTTTTAAATCTTGGTCTGAAAGCAAACCATCTTCAACCAGCAACTGCAAATCGATAAGCAACGGATTACCGGCAAAAGCTGAATAACACTGGTAGGGCGAATTCCCGTATCCGACAGGTCCCAGCGGTAAAATCTGCCATAGCTTTTGACCTGTTTCGTGCAACAAATCCACAAACCGCAATGCTTCCTGCCCCAGCGTGCCTATTCCTTCCGGACCGGGAAGTGAAGTGATATGCAGGATAATACCGCTGTTCCTTTCAATCATTTTTGAAGTTTTTTCGGAAAACGGAAAGGTGTTCTGCAGTTTCACGCACAATGCGCTGAACGGCTAGACCGTGTTTTAAATCGGGTATAAATGCTTTGGCATCATTTCCGGTTAAGAACAGGTAATGTGCATGAACCATCGAACGCAGCCAGCCCGGCGGCACGTGGCCTGACGGGAAACTGGTAACCGGCTTGTAATTGCTGCCAACCATCTGTTTCACCCACTGGTCGGAACCTTCCGTGTAATATTCAAAATATTCAGAGTTTTTTGAAGAATACCGCAAGGCACCGTTTTCGCCATACACTTCCAGATGCACCAAATCGCCTGTACCGGAGCTGATACGACTGGCCGACAAGTTGCCAACTGCCCCTGTTTCGGGTTCTACCAGCGAAAGGGAACTAAACAAATCGGAACCGGTAGGCACATCAGAAAATTCGCCTCCCTGCAAAGCACCGGTAATTTGTAATTCTTCGCCTAAAAAAGCTATCAAAAGGCTGATTCCGTGCGAACCTAAATCGGCCATGGCGCCGCCATCGGGAGCCGGAGTGAGCCGTGTTACCCGTTTTTCGCGATAAGATGATTGCAGGTAGTCCCCGTGGTAATATTTTAAATCGAAATGAATGGGTTTGCCCAGTTTGCCCGATTTCCAGAATTGCAGTGCCTCGCGCACCGATGAAGTTTGCAGGTACTGAAAACCAACCTGGATTTTTACATCTTCGCTAATTGTTTCCAGCATCTTTTTCATCTCCTTTTCTTCCTGCAACGATGCACAAACCGGCTTTTCGAGGTAAATGTATCTTACAGTCGGCATTTGCAACGCCAGTTTCAGGTGTTCAAAATGCACATTGTTCGGCCCCAAAATAAAAACGGCATTAATTTTTTCATTTTGCGAAAACACTTCAACCGTTTGTGCCGAAGCAAAACCAAACTTTGCTGCAAAGTTTTCGCGGCTTTCCGCTCTGGCCGAGGCCACCGATTCGAAAACCAGTTCAGGGACTTCGTTGTAATAAAACTTTAACGACTGAAGCGCATAGGCATGCGCACGGGCAATTCCGCCGGCACCCAAAAATCCGATGTGTATTTTTTGCATGGAAACAGTTTTTCAAAATTTGCTCAAAAATAGTTAAATGGAATGAAGGAGCAATTCTTTCTTTGGAGAGTACTTATTTTGAAACATGAACATATCAACAGATAAAAAAATTGTAACCAATTCACTATCTTTGAAACATGAAGAAAAAAACACAACATATTAGTGGACTTATTAAGAATTGCATTAATGAAATTGACCCAAATGCAAATGTAATTCTATACGGCTCCAGAGCCCGGGGAGATGAACGTCAGGATTCCGACTGGGACATATTAATTTTGACTGATTATCCAACCAGTCTGGAGACAGAAAGAAAATTTAGAAATCAATTGTACGATTTGGAGTTGGAAACCGGAGAGTCCTTTTCAATTTTTGTTTACTCGAAACAGGATTGGCAAACAAAACAAAGAATAACACCCTACTACCAAAATGTAATTGCTGAAGGTGTAAGTTTATGAATGATAATGAACGAAAAGAGTATGTACAATACCGGATTGAATCTGCCTGTAAAACCTTTGAAGCCGCAAAGGTTTTAGCCAAAAACGGTTTTTGGAATTCAGCAGTTAACCGCTTGTATTATGCTGTTTTTTATGCGGTTAATGCACTTTTGGTTATGAATAAAATTCAAACAAAATCACATTCAGCCACAAAAAGTCAGTTTTCACTTCATTTTATTAAAACAGGAAAATTTGATAAAAAATATGGCCGGCTACTTGGAGAATTATATGATTGGAGGCAAAAAGGCGATTACGACAATATTTTTGACTATGATAATAATTCGGTTCAACCTTTATTTAAACCTGTTGAAGAATTCATAAGCCTGATTGAAAATGAAATAAATATTTCTGATTGAAATAATTCTTCCAACTAAAAATTTCATTTTTGCGTTTTACCTTTTCACCGAAAAAACCGGTACTTTCAACCAGATAGAAAACTCATCGAGGCTGTTTTGCGCCTTTTCTCGGGTGGGGCAGGTTTTTATGGCAAAAGCAGGTTTCCGGGATTTGTTCACCAGGTAAATGCGGTAATCGGTTTTTTTGTTTGAGGTTACCCGGTTCGACCAGCTTGCCATCGACTCGCGGGTGGTGATGGGCACCAAAGTTACACCAATGTATGCCCGAAGCGATTTCCATTTCCCGGTTTTGAACAACCCAAACCATTTGTTGTATTGCCTCACTTCATATTTTTCAGTGTCAATTTCAATTCCTGAATTCGTAAAAACAACAAGGGCAGCAAACAAAACAACTAAAATTCCCCAAATAACAGCGCCATTCAGCAACATCCCGGTACCCGTCAGAAGAAAAACAACGCCCACAAAAACGGCGGTTTTTCCAAAGGGCTTCTCAATTCTGTTGTCAATTTTCAATTTCTTCTGTTAAAATCTAATCTTTCAGCCACTTGCCGAGCCAGTTGAAGAAAACCCGCTGCCACAAAATACCGTTTTGGGCTTGCAGCACCCAATGGTTTTCTTCCGGAAAATAGAGAAACTGGGCAGGAATATCCCTTAAAACAGCAGCATTAAAAGCTGCCATTCCCTGGTCGGGTGGAACACGGAAATCTTTTTCACCGTGAATGACCAGAATGGGCGTATCCCAGTTCTGAACAAAGTTGTGCGGCGAAAAAGTGTAGGAACGTTGCGCTGCCGCATTCTCTTTTTCCCAGAAAGGCCCGCCAATGTCCCAGTTCGCAAACCACATTTCTTCGGTGGTTAAATACTGATACTCGAAGTTGAACATCCCGTCGTGCGAAATAAACGCCTTAAAACGTCCATCGTGATTTCCTGCCAGGAAGAAAACTGAAAATCCGCCGTAGCTTGCACCAACAGCTCCAAGCCGGCTTTCGTCAACAAATGGTTCTTTTGCCAGTTCATCAATGGCCGTCAGATAATCTTTGATGTTTTGTCCTCCGTAATCTTTCGAAATCTGTTCGTTCCATTCCTGTCCGAATCCCGGCAAACCCCGGCGGTTGGGCGCCACAATAATATACCCGTTGGCAGCCATCATCTGGAAATTCCAGCGGTACGACCAAAACTGGCTTACCGTTCCCTGCGGACCGCCCTGGCAGTACAAAAGTGTCGGATACTTTTTGTTTGGGTCGAAATTCGGCGGATAAATTACCCAGGTGTGCATCTTTTTGCCGTCGGTGGTTTCCAGCCAGCGTTCTTCCACTTTGCCCATGGTAAGCTGGTCGAGAATGCCTTTGTTTACAGCGGTTAACGGTTGGTCAGTTCCGGTTTCCGGGTCAACCAGGTAAAGCTCTGCCGGTTGTGACATGGAAACTTTTTGCGCCACCAGTTTCGAACCGGCCGGTTCCACGGTTTGGTAATCGTGTATGCCGTCTGTTAATCTTGAAATCACTCCATCCGAAAGTTTTACATGGTAAATTTCATCGGTTCCGTGAATGTTGCTGGTGAAAAAGATGGCATTGCTTTCTTCATTCCAACTCAGGTTGTGCACATTCTGGTCGAATTCTGCTGTAAAATCTGTTTTTTCTCCGGTTTCGAGATTAGCAACAAACAACCGGTTTTTGTCCGATTCGTAACCGTCGCGTTCCATACTTTCCCAGGCCAGGTATTTTCCATCGGCAGAAAACACCGGGTTTTTATCGTAACCCATCATTCCTTCCGTAAAATTGGTGGTTTGGCCGGTTTCAACATCATAAAAATAGATGTCTGAATTCGTCGAAATCGAATACTCTTTCCCGGTTTTCTTTTTACAGGTGTAAGCCAGAATTTTTCCATCCGCACTCCAGGCAATCTGTTCAATTCCACCGAAGGGTTTCATAGGAGAATCGAAACGTTCACCTTCCATAATATCTTTTCCTTCACCCCATTTCCCATCCGAATAATCAGCAATAAAAATATGCTGGTAGGTGTAATCGTGCCATTGGTCCCAGTGCCGGTACATGAGGTCGTTTTCAAGCCGGGCATTGGCTTTGGGCAAATCGGGAAACAAGTCGTGAATGTTGTAGTCGAGTTTCACACTTTTAATGTAGAAAATTTTTGAACCATCGGGCGAATAGTTGAATCCTGAAATACCTCCTTCAATTTCTGAAATCTGCTTTGCCCCGCTGCCATCGGGATTCATTTCCCAAACCTGGGCGCTGCCTGACGCCGTTGAAATGTATCCGACTTTTTGTCCGTCGGGCCGCCAGATTGTATTGAACTCATTGGTAGGCGAGTTGGTCAGGTTTTTGGATTCTCCGCCTGAAACCTGCGCTGAATAGATGTCGCGGTAGGGTTTGTTTTCTTCAATGTTGTAATATGTTACGGTGTATAAAACCGATTCTCCATCGGGAGAAACCTGCGGGCTGCCCAACCGGCCAAACGACCACAGCACTTCAGGTGTCATTAAATCTGATGAAAGCTGAGGGGTTTGGGGTATATAATTTTTCTGTTGTGTTGATTCGGTTTGAGTAGTGCAGGCAAAGAGTGCCAGCAGTGCAAAAATAAAAAGGTTTTTCTTCATGGTTTTTGTCTTATTTAAAAGATGGCGTTAAAAATAGCAGCTTTTCGCCGATTACAAAAAAACAATGAATAAAACGTGCCTACAAATGTTCAATTCGCTGACCCAATTTCACCCCTTTCCAGGAACCACCTCCGGCAACACCTTCATTGTATTGCCATTTTCCGGAAAAACTGTTCCGGTCTGCGGCAACCATCTCCCCAACACCTTCCTCGTTCGCCCATTTCCAGTTAAAAACCAGTTTGTTTTCTTTTACCAGGCCGTTTAAAATTCCTGTTCCCAACCCGAAACCAAACCGGCCTGTCACTTTGTTCCCATTTCGGTAAAAAATTAAAATTGTTTCAAAAATTTCCTCTTTGCCTTGTCCATATTGTCGCGTGCGCTCTCCCTTATAAATTCCTGAAAATGGCTCGTCTGTAAAATAATTTTCGGAAAATCCCTGTTCAGCCACAGCTACATCACCAATTTTCCGCGGATATAAAGAATGAATATCAACAGCCATTGCCCGTAAACGAAGAAATTCCTGCATTTTTTCTGAATTGATGATATCCACAATTTTACCGGCTTCCCGGCCCACATATTCAGTAACCCGTGTTGCATTAAAACGGTCGGGTTCGGCGCCCGTAAAAGATTCCGCAGTGTTAACCAGTTTTTTAGAAATTAATTTTAACCGTTCGAGCGAAACCGGGTGTGTTGAATTTTTGAGGTAATTCTGCCAGTCTTTTTCATTGGAAAAGTCACCACGATGCGCATAAAACGTAGTAAAAACCGTAAACAATAAAATCATACCAGCCGGAATTGTACCAATCCTGCGAAACATGTCGGTAGCAAAAGCATCCGCTTCTTTTTCGCATTTTTGCGACTCGGCAAATGAAACCGAGTGATAAGCAGGATGGTTGTAAACGATATGCCCCAGTTCGTGACCCAGAATCCAGACAATTATCGACTTCAGAATTTTCTGGGACAAGTCATCAACCAACCGGTCGTCGAGCGCATTATCCGGAATATGCAATGCTTTGAGCGGGCCGGGAATATTTCCCTTGGGGAAACGGTTAAAACTGTATTTCAAAACAGAAATGTAATCCATAACCGTTTCCTGGCTGTACCCGTTTTGCTCGAGCCAGGCCGAGGCAATGGCAAGGTCGTCGATAAACTTTACTGAAGAAATGGGAATGTAAATGGTTTTGTGTGGCACTGCAGCGTAAAACGAAAAAGGCGAACCAGCCATTTCGCCATAGGGAGTTAACGGAAATTCAAGTTTTGTTCCGAATGCGTTGTACTTCTCTTTGGGATAAAGTTTTCCCAACATTAAATCATTAAAATTCCACGAAATATTTGCCGGGTAGCGGGTTTGCCAGTAACTGAGGTCTTGTTTGCTGTACATTTCAGAATAATCATGTTCCATGTCGCTTCGTTTTTATTTTCCTGAAAAATATTTTGCGGCTTTACTTATTTCCGGCGGCGGAGGTTCCGGGCAACCCATGGAAATCCAGTTGCTGAACTGATTGTAATCGCCCCAGGAATCGTCCCAAACCGAACGCATCAGAAAATCTTTGGAATGGGTTAACGCATTTTCAAAATCCATTCTCAACCGTTCAGGAACCGATTCGTTTTCTTCCAGCTTTTGAACGACTTCGGAAAAAATACGGAAATCGCGCTGATAATTGCTACGCAAATTTTCAGTTTCCTGATTATCCTTCACATCTTTTTGAAGATAACGATAGGTCATTACTGAAGTCTCGCCATCCTTTTCAGTAGTTGCACTCGCCTGCGTAACGATGGAGTAAACCGAAATTGCTGCGCCAAAAAGGGCAAAAAATACACCCGGTCCAATATTGGCCAGCATCATTTTTTTCTCCAGCCATTCCAGTTCGGCCGTGCCCGCCTCCGAAGCATTTGGCGCGAAAATAAACAACAAAAATCCCAGGATGATGCACAATCCGGCAATACCAAGAGCCAACAGTCTTTCTTTGCTTCTCAATTTAATTAACTGATCTACCATCGTATAAATTTTTAGAATTCCACAAAACACAAATTTTGATATGCACATCAATTTACGACTTTTTCATCTGATTTTTTCAAACAGCAGAAAGGATAATTACGCTCTTTAAAACTTTCAGGCTAAATATGTGTTTAAGATTAGAGTTAAATCTTAAAAACAAAAAATAAAATGGCACAAATTACATTAAAAGGAAATCCGGTGAATACGGTTGGTGAACTCCCCAAAAAAGGAGAAAAAGCAAAAGATTTTAAACTGGTGAAAGACGATTTGTCGCGGGTAAGTTTAAATGATTTTAAAGGACAGAAACTGGTTCTGAATATTTTTCCGAGCCTCGACACTGGAACATGCGCTGCTTCGGTGCGTCATTTCAACAAGGTTGCGGCTGATTTGAAAGACACCAAAGTGCTTTGTATTTCGCGCGACCTTCCATTTGCACAGTCAAGATTTTGTGGTGCCGAAGGCATTAAAAACGTAGTAACACTTTCAGATTACGCCACCGGTGAATTCGGTAAAAACTACGGTTTGGAAATAGCCGACGGGCCGCTTGCGGGTTTGCATTCACGGGTGGTCATTATCCTCGACGAAAACGGAAAAGTTACATACACACAACAAGTTCCTGAAATTGTGGACGAACCCAATTACGAGGAAGCACTTAATGCACTGAAATAAATTTGTTTCAAATTTTATAATTTCATGCCGCAGGTTGAATCCATTCTTCCTGCGGTTTTTTTTTGCCTGAAAGCCACCACAGTTGCTGTATTTTTTCGTAAATTACATACTTATTAGTATTTTATATTGAAAATAAAACAGGAACAACCATGGAAACAAAATTTATCGATTTGCACATTCACCCGGCGATGAAACCGCTGGGAAAAAGTTTCAACAGCAAGCCGGGAAGAAACAACCCGGACAAAAACAGGGTGGATAGCATCTGGCATTACGATGCCGCCACTTTTCTGGACAAAGCTTTAAACATTACAACAACCCTCACCAAGTTTCGCCAATCAGATTTTACCTCACTGGCAAAAGGCGGCGCTGAAATTGTGTTTGTATCGTTGTGCGGACTCGAAAAAGGTTTTGTGATGACCAAACTGGGTACCGGACTAAAGGGCGATATCATTGGCAATCTGGTTACTGGCCTGAGCAAAAAACGCATCGATCATGTACAAAGAATGACTGATTATTTCAGCGACCTGGAAATGGAATACGATTTTTACAAACAGCTCGACGGCCATAAAGTAAAAATCGACGGCATGTGGCACCGCTACAAAATTGTCTCCAGCTACAATGAAATTGAAGAGAATCAAAATCCGGAAATCAGAACCATTTTTGTCATTTTCACCATTGAAGGAACACATGTTTTCAATGCCGGCTTGCAAATGATGGGTAAAACTGCCGACCCAAATGAAATTCTGACCAACATTGACAAAGTTAAAGGTTGGGACGACAGAATTTTTTTTACCGGGTTAACACACCATTTTTATAACGAAATGGTTGGGCATGCCCAAAGTTTAGGCGGAATTGTCTGTAAAATAATTAACCAATCTGAAGGAATGGATTCAGGATTTAATGAGCTGGGCTGGAAAGTGCTGCGAAAATTGCTCGACAATACAAACGGAAAACGGATTTTACCCGATTTGAAACACATGAGCGTAAAAGCCCGAAACGAATATTACCGGTTTTTGGATGAGGAACATCCGGGAGAAGTTATTCCGTTAATAGTAAGCCACGGAGCTGTGAATGGCTTCCGGTCTCCCACTGAAAAAGTGGAAGACGACCTGTTCAATTACGGAAAATTTCAGCCAACCGACATTAATTTTTTCGACGATGAAATTGTACGAATTGGTAAATCGGGCGGTTTGTTTGGCATCCAATTCGATGAACGCCGGCTGGCCAGCGAGATGGAACTTAAAAAAACAGGGCCGTCTCTGGCGCGCAGAAAAATGTTGTTTTACAAATCGAAACTCGTTTGGAACCAGATTCAGCACATTGCCGAGGTGCTAAACAAACACGACCAGTTTGCCTGGGGAATACAGTGCATCGGTACAGATTACGACGGGATGGTGAACCCGCTAAACGGTTTCTGGGGTGCCGAAGAAATGCCGATTTTCGACAGCTACCTCGAAAAACACGCATATAACTTTCTGGCATCCAGCCAGTCTGACAACCTGAAAGATTACAATAAAACAACGGCATCCGACATTGTGGAACGGTTTATGCGAACCAATGCCCTGAATTTTCTGAAAAAGAATTTCTGAAAAAGAAAGAGGGACGACCCGCGCCCCTCTTTTGAAGACTAATACCGAATTGATGGTAAAAAATAAATGGACTAATATTCGTCTTCATGCAAACAAAACGGTAAACCTTTTTTTTTATTATTTCCAGAAAGAAAAAATCAGAAATGAATACCCAGAGAAATGTAATAATTTCTTCCCGGCGCCACAATTCCTGACGAATAGCTGCGGTAGCGTTTATCCAAAATATTTTCAATTCCGCCAGAAAAAGTAATTAATTCACTGAAATTATAATTCACTTTCAAATTTAAGGTCCACCAGGAAGGTGACCACGGATTTCCATTTTCATCAGTGGCATAAAGATGCGGTTTGTCTTGCTCATCGGGTGCCAGTTGCTCAAAATTTAATTTACCGTTGTAATCGACAAACAAATCTGCAAACCACTCATTCTTTTGATATTGAAAATGAAAACTGCCAAATAAAGGAGGTACATGTCGAAGAGGAAAATCCTCCGAATCTTTCCCGAAAGTTAATGTCAACTCATTTACGGTGCGCAATTCCGGAATTATCAGAAATTCAAGCAAAACATTGCCCCCATAAATATTTGCCGATTCGGCATTGACCAGTGCTTCCACTTTACTTAAAATCCCATCGTACACAATGGAATCCTGTCCATTCAACTGAAAATCGCGCCGAACCATGGCATTTATTAATTGTGTATAGAACCCCGTTATTTCAAACTTCGCTTTTCCTGAAAAATTACGAATGATGCTGGCCTCAAGGTTTCTTGCAAACTCCGGTTTTAATCCGGGATTTGGTACGACCACATTCCCCGGTTCAGAATCGAAAACTTTGGCTACATCATCAATATTTGGCGAGCGAAATCCGGTTGAGGCACTAACGTTTATTTGCCATTCTTTTGTTGGATGCCACACCATTCCCGCATTTCCGTTAAGTGCAGAGTTTTTTATTTCGAAATTATCAAAAGGAAAAGCGTAAAAATTGTGATCAAATTCTCCGCTCAGAAAGGATTGAGTTAACCGTCCCCCAGCCTGAAAAATGATTTTTTCGTTTAGCCTGAATTTCCAGGAAAAATATCCTGCCAGGCTTGAATATTCTGAACCTTCAGGATACCGGGGCGAAATATTTATAGACCCGCCGGTAGAAATATTATCAGATTTTCCAATTGATCTCACATGATTATAAAAAGCCTCTGCACCGTAAAAAAGTTCATGGCGGTTGTTCAGTGTTTTTCCAAAATCAAAGTTAAGCGAGTAAATTCTGAGGTTTTCAACCCGCTGATTCAAAGCGGAATCATACAATTTCCTGTCATTCCGGCTTTCGGCATAATTCTGAAATCCGGCAAGCAGATTAAACCTATCAAACAGAACATGTTCCTTGCTGTAATTTAGTTGACCCGAAAATAGTGACCATTGTTGCGGACCATAGTACCAGCGGGCATATTGTAATGTTTTGTTGCGGTAAACCACTAACCTGTCGAAACGCGGAATGTCGGATGTTTGGGAATGGTGAATTCCCAGTGTAAGGTCTAGATAATCAGTTGGCCGGTACCTTAATTTTCCCATAAGGTTAATCTGATTGTATTCTGTTGGAGTCTGAATTTTGGGATTTTCATTTTTTATAACCTGGTCATCTTCCGGCTTTTTCCCCGGTAAAATATATTCTGGCCGAAGGTATTCATCCGGCCCGTGACTGCCCATTCTCAGGTCGCCGAAATCAGAAAATGTAGCACTGAACAGTACCGCCCACTTTTTATCTCCTAAAGAAAAATGTCCGTGTATCATTTTTTCGCTGTTCACAAAGGAGTAGCGTGTTGAAATTTTCCCCTTTTGGATTTTCTTTTCTGAAGTGGATAAACGTGGTGTAAGTGTGGAAAAGCTCATTACTCCGCCTAATGCATCGCTCCCGTAAATTACCGTTCCCGGCCCGAAAATAACTTCAGTTTGTTCCAGACTATTGGCGTCGAGCGAAATAACGTTATGGAGGTTTCCGCTGCGGTAAATGGCATTGTTCATTCGAATTCCATCAACCACCAGAAGCAACCGGTTGGCAGAAAATCCCCGAATCATGGGACTGCCGCCGCCCATCTGACTTTTCTGGATAAAAACGCCACCTTTACTTTCCAGCATATCGGCTGTAGTTTGTGGCTGAACATGCAAAATATCAGTAGAACTTATATTTTGAATTTTAAACGGAATTTCAGTTTTTACCTGTTCCCACCTGTTTGCAGAAATCACTACTTCATCAATTCTTATGGGAGCTTCAGAAAGTTCAACAATATTCCCCGCGGCTTCAATTTTTTCGAGGGTAGTGGTAACTTTCAAAAACGATGAATGCTGAAAAAACAGTGGTTCATTTTTCCCGATATTTTCCAAACTAACTAATCCCCTTGCGTTGGTTTGGGTTGTATATTTTTTTGAAATGACCAGCACATTTTCAACAGGCTCTTTGGTTGCAGCATTAATTACAATAATATTTTGTGCACTGGAACTTAAAGTAACAACAAATAGCAGAAAAAATAAAATCAGGTATTTCACAAAGGCAATTTTAAAAACTGTTTTTTCAGCGCGGAAAACTACAAAAATTATGCCCGGCAATCTTAGCCTGCATTATTCATAAATTTTGTTTGTAATGAATGAAATGCAGGTTAATCCCGACTTAGATAGCCTGCCCCGAAGTTGATTCGGGGAAGTTAAACTTTTGAAAAAAGTTTTTACGTAATCTTAGTCGCTGTCGGAGACAGGAATAATTCTTGGATTATTCGGGTTAGAACACCCAGATTTAAAAAAAATATCCTGACAAAAACTGCCAGGATATTTTTCCAAATTTTGTATCATTTTAAACCAGTCCCTGCGCCATCATAGCGTTGGCTACTTTTACAAAACCGGCAATATTTGCACCCTTTACATAGTTCACAAAATCGCCTTTTTCTTTACCGTGCTTCACGCACATGCTGTGGATGTTGGTCATAATTGACTTCAGTTTTTCATCTACTTCGGCACGCGTCCAGCTCAGACGCATACTGTTTTGGCTCATTTCCAGTCCCGAAACTGCAACTCCTCCGGCATTGGCTGCTTTCCCCGGCGCATATAAAATTTTGGCATTCAAAAATTTA